>CAJXSW010000012.1 GCA_913060645.1 uncultured Dokdonia sp.
CTACACTATCCTCTTCGTCGGCAGCGTCAGATGTGTATAAGAGACAGGTTATATACCAAGTGTTGCCTTTGAAGAGAAGACCGGAATAGATATGCCTATAGGAATTCGACAAAACATGATTATTTCTGGTGATGAATGGGATGAAGAAGGAGATGATTTGAAGAATAAATATCCTAAACTATGGATGGCTTTTGAGGAAAATTCTAGTAGCTGATACATGTTCAGAAATGAAAAATCGATTAACATACAATATCTAGTTAACTCGAAGTAATTTACAAACAGCAGTAAAACCTCTAGTAAATCAAGACAGGCTTTTACAACGTAAACCCAATCCTAATACCTCCCCATTTATAAGAGCTACCAGTTGCAAATTCCTTTGTGATTACGGAGCGAGTGTATTCAAAATAGAGCGTTTTTGTTTTAAGAATAATTCCGTAATCAAACTGTCCCGTTACTCTTTGTACATCTCCAGACTCAATGGTGTATGGACTATTCCGATTAATCAATCCTCCTTGTAATGTAGCGTCATAACCAATGACGCTCACCATAGGAGCGGCATAGGCATATAGTTTGAAACCGCTACGCTCTGATAGTGATGAAAATGAATTATTAATAATTCCCACAGTACTATTTACTCCTAGTGATCCATTAGTAAAAAGGGTTCCTACCTTTACATTTGCACTCGCTTGAAGCGAAAATAGATCTTCATATCGCACAAGTTGCTTTTCATATCCTACTTCGTAGTTAAGTACGAGATCATTTTTAATTTGATTTTTCCACCCTAGCGGAATTTTATTTCCCGTAGCCTCATGAATGCCCCGCTGCATTTCTTCTCCAAACGCTCCAGGACCTATAATTCCGATACTTAAACCACTACTAAATATACTCTTCGCAGAAGCATCTACCGCAATCATGGAGTTTTTTAGCATTATTGCTGCGGCAAATGGCCTGTCACCCACTTGTATTTCTGGGAGCTCATAATGATTAGTTGTAAACCCTATATGCTCGATGGATAATCCATAGCGACGCTCGGTATTTTTAGGTATATAAAACAACTTATTTACAGGATTTTTCGCTAAGAATGGTGCTACCAATTCAAAACTATAACCTTGGGTATAATTTTCATCTGTTGCAGCAAAGTAGTCATTGTCGTAGCTAAATCTAAAATAGTGATTTGTGTTTATTGCTCTATAAGAAGTGGTATTATCAATTTTTTGGCTCCAAGAATACTGACTTGAAAGCGATAACATAAGTAGTAGATAACACAAATTCTTCATACTAAGTATACGAGAAACTTGTATTCAAGGTTTTCAAAATAAGAGCCAAATTTTATATCATAAAAGATATGATCACCATGCACGCTTTCGCGAAAGCGTAATAAATAATATCTTGTCATAAAACTACATAGATGACTACTTCACAATTACTAGGCGTTCACCTACAGCAACTCATTACAGGGCCTAATCTGACGGGATCACATCTATCGCAACATCTAGATGATGTTTCTGTAAATGAAGCCATCACGAGTCTCTATGGACTCAATAGTATAGCGCAGCTGGTATTTCATATTCACTACTACATAAATGCTGTGGGAGACGTACTAGAAGGCAAACCACTTCTTGCTAAGGATTCTTTAAGTTTTAATGTTCCCTTGATTAATACGGAAGCAGCATGGCAATTACAAAAAGAACAACTCTATGCGGCGACACATCGCTGTGCACAACTAGTAAAAGATTTTCCTCAAGAGAAATTAAAAGAAGAATTTGTGTTGAAAAAATATGGCAGTTATGAGCATAACTTAGTAGGCCTACTAGAGCACTCACATTATCATTTTGGCCAGATGGTAATTATAAAGAAAATATTGCGAGCCCAAGTAAAGTAATCTACCGCTACACTTTAAGCAAAAAAAATCTCGATATTGCTATCGAGATTTTTTTAATCTATTCTTGTTCTGCTGGCTTCATTACAAAGTCTTCCATAAACTTCGTTGTATAATTACCAGCTATATAATCCGGGTGATCCATTAACTGTCTGTGAAAAGGAATTGTTGTTTTAATTCCTTCTATCACAAACTCATCAAGAGCACGCTTCATTTTATTAATTGCCTCTTCTCTAGTTTGCGCAGTAGTAATCAACTTTGCAATCATAGAGTCATAATTAGGAGGAATCATATAGCCACTATAAACGTGAGTATCTATACGCACTCCGTGACCTCCTGGTGCATGCAAATTAGTAATGCGCCCTGGTGATGGTCTAAAACCGTTATAAGGATCTTCTGCGTTTATACGACACTCGATAGAGTGTAACTGTGGATAATAATTTTTTCCTGATACTGGTACTCCCGCAGCAACAAGTATTTGCTCACGTATTAAATCGTAATCTACTACTTGCTCTGTAATAGGATGCTCTACTTGGATACGAGTGTTCATCTCCATGAAGTAGAAGTTGCGGTGCTTATCTACAAGGAACTCTACCGTACCTGCTCCTTCATACTTAATATATTCGGCAGCTTTTACGGCAGCTTCTCCCATACGCTCACGTAGGTCATCTGTCATAAATGGTGACGGAGTTTCCTCAGTAAGTTTCTGATGACGTCTTTGTACAGAACAATCTCTTTCAGAAAGGTGACACGCTTTACCGTTGCTATCTCCTACAATCTGGATTTCAATATGGCGTGGCTCTTCAATAAGCTTTTCCATATACATACCGTCATTACCAAATGCTGCGGCACTTTCTTGACGAGCACCTTCCCAAGCCTTAAGAAGATCTTCTTTCTTCCATACAGCACGCATACCTTTACCACCACCACCGGCAGTAGCTTTAAGCATAACAGGGTAACCAGTTTCTTTTGCTAGTTTCTGGCACTCTTCAAAGTCTTTTATAATTCCGTCAGATCCAGGCACACATGGTACACCAGCTGCTTTCATTGTTTTCTTTGCAGTTGCCTTATCTCCCATTTTAGAAATCATCTCTGCAGATGCTCCTATAAATTTGATATCGTGCTCCTCACATATTTTTGAAAACTTTGCATTTTCAGATAAGAAACCATATCCCGGATGAATTGCGTCTGCATTTGTAATCTCCGCAGCAGCAATAACATTAGACATTTTAAGATAAGACTCTGCACTAGGAGCAGGTCCTATACATACGGCCTCATCTGCAAACTTCACGTGTAAACTCTCACGATCTGCAGTAGAGTATACCGCTACGGTTTTGATTCCCATCTCCTTACACGTGCGTATAACACGGAGTGCGATCTCACCACGATTTGCTATAAGTATCTTTTTAAACATAGTGTTTATTTTTTATTGTGGTACGTAAAGATGAGTAGTAAGGTTACGCTTTCGCGAAAGCATACTACCACAATACCTCCTCAATGATTAAAATACCCGTAGGGGATTATGACGGATCTACCAAGAATAATGGTTGATCAAACTCTACAGGAGAAGAATCATGTACAAGAATCTTTACGATTGTTCCAGATACTTCACTTTCGATCTCGTTAAAAAGCTTCATCGCTTCAATAACACAAAGTACATCTCCTTCTGAGATTTGTTTTCCTACTTCAACAAACATAGGCTTGTCTGGTGCAGGTTTTCTATAAAAAGTTCCAATAATAGGAGACTTTATAGTGATATATTTTGAATTTTCATCCTCTGCTGGAGCAGCTGGTGCTACAGGAGCCGCTGCTTCTGGAGCAGGTGCTGCTGCAACTGGCGCTTGAGGAGCCATTTGCATTGCAGGCATTTGCTGTAAGAAAGTAGTAGGTGCCTTATCATCTTCGCCAGTCTTGATAGTGATTTTTACGTCATCCATTTCAAGTTTTACTTCGCTCGCGCCAGACTTTGCAACAAATCTGATCAGGTTTTGAATTTCTTTTAAATCCATAAGTGTTTGAATTTAGCTTGTTTAGTTTTAGTTGGAGTCATATGCCCACTTGAAGTAAATAGAACCCCAAGTGAATCCACCACCAAAGGCAGCAAATATAATATTATCTCCTTTTTTTAGTTGGTTTTCGTAATCACTCATCAGCAAAGGTAAGGTAGCTGACGTGGTATTTCCATACCTATGTATATTAATAAGTACTTTATCATCATCAAGACCCATTCGTCTTGAGGTAGCATCTATAATACGCTTGTTTGCTTGATGTGCGATAAGGAAGTCTACGTCGTCACCCGTAAGGTTATTACGCTTCATTATTTTATCACTTACATCTGCCATATTAGACACTGCAAATTTAAAAACAGTCTTCCCATCTTGAAAAACGGTGTGCTGTTTATTATCTATAGTTTCTTGTGAAGGAGGTAATATACTTCCTCCGGCATCAATCTTAAGATACTCTCTACCTATTCCATCAGATCTTAATAGCTCATCTTGCAATCCTAATCCTTCTTGATTAGGTTCAAACAAGACAGCACCAGCACCATCACCAAAGATGATACAGGTTGTTCTATCTGTATAGTCTATAATAGAGGACATTTTATCTGCCCCGATAAGAAGTATTTTTTTATAGCGACCAGACTCAATATAGCTCGCTGCTGTAGACATTCCATAAAGGAAGCTAGAACATGCAGCCGAAAGATCAAATGCAAATGCATTTACGGCTCCTATTTGAGTTGCAGTATATACTGCTGTGGATGCAACAGGCATATCTGGTGTCGCAGTCGCAACTATGACCATATCAATTTCTGAGGGGTCTAGTTGTCTTTTTGCAAGAAGGTCTTGGGCTGCCTTTATGGCTAGAAACGAAGTTCCCTTTCCCTTTTCCTTGAGGATTCTACGTTCTTTAATACCAGTGCGAGAGGTTATCCACTCATCATTAGTATCTACCATGCCTGCCAGTATTTCATTGGTCAAGACATAGTCTGGAACGTAAGCGCCTACAGCTGTAATTGCCGCTGAGATTTTACTCATTTGTTTCAGTTAGATTTTTTCGAATATTGACGATTATAGTCAAAAACGAGGGGAAAAATACTAAAAATTGATCAAAACCAGCCTTTAATTAACTTTTTTTGATCAATTGTGAGCATAAAAAAAACTCTCACAACGTGAGAGTTCTATTTTATAAAAGCAAAGCTTACGCCTCTACTTCTTCCGTCTTATCAATAACTACTTGACCTCTATAGTACAACTTCCCTTCAAACCAGTGTGCTCTGTGGTAAAGGTGTGCCTCTCCAGTTGTTGGATCTACAGCTATTTGTGGTATAGCAGCTTTGTAATGCGTTCTTCTTTTATCTCTTCTTGTTTTGGAGATTTTTCTCTTAGGATGTGCCATTACGTACTCTTATTTATCTGTTAATAGTTTTTTTAAAGAATCCCATCTAGGATCTGTATCTTCTTTTTCTTCTTTTACTTTTTGATCCGGAATACTTAATTCTTCCAGCCTATCTAATATATCTGACTGCAATGTCCCATCCTCAATACCAGGGTGAACCCTCTTATTAGGCAGTGCCAATATAATGAGTTCATAAATATACTGAGCGACATTTACTTCATACTCACCGTAAGGCAAGATTAAAATATCTTCAATATCATTATTAAACTCTTGACCAAACTTCACTACGAGAGTGTAGACATCTTCTACAGGTTGATCATAAGGCTCATTAGTAACATCACAATTTACATTGATAGTACCTGAGATTTTAAAATCAAACTCCATAAAAGTAGACTTCTTTGTTAAGAGAAGTGTAGCCTCAATGTTTGAGTCATTAAAGTCATCATATTCAAAAAGATCAAAGAACGATTTTGTAATCGTGTAATCAAATGTATGCTCTCCTTCTTTTAAACCTACGTATTGTATGGTGTATGGTTTCAATCCTTTCATCACATCAGCCGTTTGGAGCGTGCAAAGATACATAATTTTTTATATCACAAAGCACAAGCTCAATTTTATTTTAATTCTCTACAAATACTAAAATTGCACTTTAGTATCTTATCTTTTTGCTGGCGGTCTGCCTGATCGCTCTCTACCAGCACGTCTAGGAGAAACTTTAAGTACATCCTTTGTAATCTCCTGATATTCTTTTCTTTTATTATAAATCTTTACCGCAGAAAATACAGCCTCCCTAAAAGAGCCTTCATCAGCAGCGCCTTTTCCAGCAATCTCATAAGCTGTGCCGTGATCTGGAGAAGTGCGAACCTTATCTAATCCCGCAGTATAATTTACCCCTTTACCAAAAGACAATGTCTTAAAAGGAATCAAGCCTTGGTCGTGATAAGCAGCTAGAATTGCATCAAAATTTTTATAATTCCCTGACCCAAAAAAGCTATCTGCAGCATAAGGCCCATAAACTAACTGACCATTTGCACGCATTTTTTCAAGCGTAGGTATCAACACCTTATCATCATCATCTCCTATAACTCCATTATCTCCAACATGAGGATTAATACCCAGCAAAGCAATTTTAGGCCTATCTACGCCAAAATCTTGCTTCAAGGCATTATATAATGTATTTACTTTCTTGACAATCACCTCTGGTGTAATCTCACTAGCCACATCTTTTACAGGAACATGATCTGTTAGTAAACCTACTTTAAGCGTATCTGTAATCATAAGCATCATCGCATCACCCTCTAGCTCTTGTGCTAGATAATCTGTATGACCCGGGAATGCAAAATCTTCTTTCTGGATATTAGCCTTATTTATAGGAGCGGTTACAAGTACATCAATATCTCCATTTTTAAGCGCCTTAGTAGCTTCCACAAAAGACTTTAAAGCATAATCGCCTGCTGTTTCAGTCGCCTCTCCCCATTTAATCTCTACAGGCTCCTTCCATAAATTATAGACGTTTATTTTGTTATCTAACGCTTTCGCGAAAGCGTCTATCCCATGAAACTCCGCTTGTAAACTCAAAGACTTCTTAATATAAGAAAGTGTCTTTGCCGAAGCAAAAATTATAGGTGTACAAAAATCAAACATCATCACTTCTGAAAATGTCTTTATCACAACCTCTGCCCCTATGCCATTTAAATCTCCAATAGAAATCCCTACACGTACTTTTTGATCTTTATTCATGTGATGCTTCTAGCGTTTTGTATTTTTACAACACAAAAGTAACCAAATAAAATCCATTCATGTTTACAGGTATTATTGAAGATCTTGCTACTGTAGTTTCAATAGAAAAAGATCAGGAAAACATACACTACAAGATAAAAAGCAGCATCACTAGCCAACTCAAAATTGACCAAAGTGTTGCTCACAATGGTGTTTGCCTAACTGTAGTGGCTATAGAAGATGATATCTACAAAGTTACAGCTATACAAGAAACTCTTGATAAGACAAATTTAAACAGCCTCGCTACTAACGACACTGTAAATCTAGAGCGCGCTATGCAGTTAGGCGCCCGTCTTGACGGACATATTGTGCAGGGTCATGTAGACCAAGTGGGAACATGTACTAACATTGAGGAAGAGGATGGAAGCTGGAGATTTACTTTTAAATATGATACTTCATTAGGAAATGTTACTATTGAAAAGGGATCTATCACTGTAAATGGGACAAGCTTAACCGTAGTAGACTCTACAGAAGGAGGGTTTAGTGTAGCTATTATTCCTTACACATATGAGAATACCGTATTTAAAGACTTTAAAATAGGCACGGAGGTAAACTTAGAGTTTGATGTAATAGGGAAATATGTAAAACGTCTTACGCAGGGCTATTAGATCTAGCTTTATTTTTCTTGTAAGCGTAAAAAGCACCTGCTAGTACACCACAAATTACCAATATAATGATATTGTCATCTATAGGCGCGACAAGTCCAGGTAGAGAGGATGTCCCAGTGCCCGGAGGCGGAGGTCCATCTTGTGCATATCCACATACCCCTACAAATGATAGGAGAATTGTTGCAATGAAAGTTCTGAGATTGGGGCTCATAATAATTCAAAAGTAATACCTCTTAGACTGCAAAATAATCTTACTGTCTTCAGAGTATAGGTTGGGTATAATTGTGTCTTTCAACGTCAATAATACGCATTTAATCGTAAAAACAAGCAAATTACTTGTAGTTTTAATTTAAAATAAGAATACAGTAAAATATTAATCATCTAGGTTAACTGATTAATATATATAATAAAACGATAAAGTTTATGGATTTAGTATTCTAACTAAAAAAGTGGTCCCACTTGGGCTCGAACCAAGGACCCTCTGATTATGAGTCAGATGCTCTAACCAGCTGAGCTATGGGACCGTTGTTTTCTATGTTTCTCAGATGAGGTTGAAAACGGGTGCAAATTTAGTATAAATCTTAACCCAACCAAAGGTTTTTATTACAAATTATCAATTTCTTGACATAATTCTACTAGAACACCTCCAGCAGTCTTAGGGTGCACAAAGGCAACCAGCTTATTATCAGCCCCTTTCTTTGGTTTTTCATTTAATAAAATAAAACCTTCTTTTTTTAATCGCTCCATTTCTTCTACTATATTATCTACTGCAAAGGCTATGTGATGTATTCCTTCTCCTTTCTTTTCTAAAAATTTAGCAATAGGCCCATCTTCTGTTGTTGCCTCTAGAAGCTCTATTTTATTAGGCCCAGATTGAAAAAAGGATGTACGCACTCCTTCTGAGGCTACTTCTTCTATTTTATAATGAGCTACACCCAATAACTTCTCGTATAAATCATTTCCCGCCTGGAGATCCTTAACTGCGATTCCTATATGTTCTATTTTTTTCATAGTTTATTTACTTTATGATGTGTTGTTTCATACTAATAGCATCGTGTAGGCAAGTTTAGCTTTCGCGAAAGCGTAATTATAAGCATTATTACTACTAAAGTTTAATGATAACTTACTTACACAAAAGTAATACAATTCAAAAAACGTATTTTTGCAGTCTATGGAATCAAACAGACAGAAAAAAGTAGCAGGAGTTCTTCAGAAGGATCTTGCAGAAGTTCTTCAGAACGCACTACGTGACAGTGGTAAGGGAGGCATCATTGTGTCCGTTACTAAGGTAAAAGTTCCTACAGATCTTTCTATTGCCAAAGTATACCTAAGCGTTTTCCCAAACGACAAAGCAGCAGAAATACTTAAAGAGGTAAATCAAGTAAAACCTATTATAAGACATAATATCTCTCAACGCACACGCCACCAGCTGCGCCGCATGCCTGAGTTACAATTTTTTATAGACGATACACTAGAGTATCTAGACGGTATTGAACGCTCTCTTAAGCGCGAGGAAAACCCACTTGAAGACCCTAGTCTACTAGCGCGACGTAAAAAGATATAAATGCAATTTCCCTATTATATTGCAAAGAGATATCTTATTTCTAAAAGCGGCACGAATGCCGTAAATATCATCACACTAGTATCTGTGGTGAGCATTATACTAGGAACCTTAGTGCTGTTTATAGTACTCTCAGCGTTCTCTGGACTTAAGGAGTTTAATTTATCTATAACTTCCATTATAGATCCAGATCTAAAAATTGCTCCCGCTTCAGGAAAGACCATCACCCTATCTCCAGATCAAGAACAGCAGCTCAACTCCTTAAAAGGTGTAGCTTCTTATTCTAAAGTTATTGAAGAACGTGCATATCTAGAGTATGACGGAAGGACTTCTCTTGCGTTCTTAAAAGGGGTAGATGAGCGCTACCTAGATGTTACTCAAATGGACAGCACTATTTTTGTAGGCTACTGGCCTAGTTCAGGAGAACCTGAAGTTTCTATGGGACTTCTCGTGCGCAAGCGATTATCAATAAATGTAGGAGATTATGGAAGTCTTGTCACTATCATGACGCCAAAACCAGGTACGGGTCAGATTACAGACCCCACACAGGCTTTTAACTCCTCTAAAGCAATGGTAAGCGGTGTCTTTCAAGCAGGAGATGCACTAGATAACGATCACGTCTTTGGCAATATTGACTTTGTAGGCTCTCTCCTTGATTATCCAGTAAACCAAATAAGCACCATTGAGTTTAAACTAGATCCAGATGCAGATGAAGATAATCTGCGTGAAGAGTTAAATGCTATTTTCAATAATAATATCATTATCAAAAATAGAATAGAGCTTAACGATGCTCTTTATAAAATGCTTAATACAGAGAATCTGGCTTTATACTTTATATGTACGCTCGTACTTATTATCGCTCTTTTTAGCTTCGTAGGAAGTCTAATTATGATTATTGTAGATAAACGAAAGCACATCAAGACACTAAGTGACTTAGGAGCAACGCTACCTACTATAAGAAAAATAATATTTACTCAGGGCGCGCTCATGATTGTTATAGGCGGAGCTATTGGCATCCTACTAGGAGCGATACTTATAGTCCTGCAGCAGCAATTTGGCTTTATACCTATCACTGCCGAACTTCCTTATCCTGTAAAGTTTGAAGTAATTAATATTGTGCTCGTATACGCCACTATATTAATACTAGGCTTTCTAGCAGCTAGACTTGCAGCTACTAGAATAAATAGAAAACTTATAGAAGACTCTTAGACGAACTGGTAATCACCAAATTCTTTTTCAATAAGGTCAAGTGCGCTAAAAACATCTTCACTCTGATCTGATGTCACAAGCTTCATACGATATTCTTTAAAGTGAGGAATCCCTCTAAAGTAATTTGTATAGTGTCTTCGTGTTTCAAAAACACCTAGCACTTCACCTTTCCAATCTATAGACATCTGTAGGTGACGTCTTGCGGCTTCTATACGTTCTTTCATAGTAGGAGGCGCCTTGTGTGTCCCCGTTTCCATGAAATGCTTTACTTCATTAAAAAACCAAGGATACCCTATACTTGCGCGACCTATCATCGCGCCATCTAGTCCGTACTTATCACGCATCTCTACAGCGCGTTCTGGTGTATTAACATCACCATTCCCAAACACAGGAATTTGCATACGAGGATTATTCTTCACCTCTGCAATAGGACCCCAGTCTGCATCTCCCTTATACATTTGTGCACGTGTACGCCCATGAATAGATATGGCAGCACAACCTACATCTTGCAATCGCTCTGCAACCTCAACGATTTTTATACTATCGTGATCCCAGCCTAGACGAGTCTTTACCGTTACTGGCAGTTTGGTATGATTTACCATTGCTTTAGTAAGACTTACCATTAAATCAATATCTTTTAAAATTCCAGCCCCAGCGCCTTTAGAAACTACCTTTTTTACTGGACATCCAAAGTTGATATCTATAATATCTGGACCACTCGCTTCTACAATCTCCACACTACGTAGCATAGACTCCTCTACAGCTCCAAATATTTGAATCCCAACAGGGCGTTCTTTTTCATAAATATCAAGCTTCATGACACTTTTGGCAGCATCTCTTATCAAGCCCTCACTGGAGATAAACTCCGTGTACACGACATCTGCCCCTTGCTCCTTGCACAACGCACGGAAAGGTGGATCACTCACATCCTCCATAGGCGCCAGTAATAACGGAAAATCTCCTACATCTATATCTCCTATTTTTGCCATTATTCAGTATTAAAAAGTGTGGTAATAAATATCACCACTGTTTTATTGTAAACGTATTTGTTTTTAGGTACGCTTTCGCGAAAGCGTAACAACCGCAAAGGTACTTTCTTTTTCCAAGTGAATAAAATGAACCGAGAAAGATGTATTTAGAATGCAGATATGAACAATACAACGAAGCCACTTCATTGAAGTGGCTTCGTTGTTTGCAAAATTAAATGCGACTATCGCGTTACTTGCAAGTTTAATTATTAATTCTATCTCGCTCTGCCTTATCTAAATCGCGATTATTATCTTTCAACTTATAGTTACCAAAATTATATTTGAACCCAATTCTAAGAAATTGAGTCTCCAATTCAGGAAAATATTGATTATCTAGTCCCTCATATTTGGCTGATACAACAGCATTTGCCTGATTAAGAATATCTCCTACAGATAAGCTCAAAGAAGCTCTCTTATTCCATAAAGATTTACGAAGGCCAAGGTCCAGTTGAATGGTTTCATCTTGAGTATAAGAACCTACGATAAATTTAGATAAGTACTCAAAGGTCACAAAACCCGTTAAGGTCTCTGCCTTATCTAGGGTAAGATAGTTTCCCACATAAGCATAAAATCCATTTACGTCATTTTTAAAACTAGTGTTTGTAGATCTATTTATAAGAAATGAATCTTCTTCATGAAAAGCACTTACATACACACTTGTATAAAGCCAGCTGCTTACAGAGCGACCATGGCTGAAATCCAGGCCCCAAGACTTACTCCCTAAAGCATTCTGGCTGTCTGACCTCAACACTTGATTCTCGTTGTCTTGTGTAGCCACCGTAACAATGTTCTCTCCATTATCTCTATAATAAACATCAAAAAAGTATTCATCTTTCAATGAATAGTTCACATTTAATTGATGACTAAAAGATGGTTGTAATCCAGAATTTCCTATTATGAAATTGTTTTCATTTATAAAATATGCAAATGGATTAAGGTCTTGGTAACGCGGTCTTTCTAACCTACGAGAATAATCTATCGCAAAGCTGTGATTTTCAAAAGGGCTATACTGCACATAAGCACTAGGGAATAATTCAAAATAATCTAACTCTGTCTTAGTATTTAAAACAATAGAATTCCCTATGCTATTTGTCTGCTCAGCCCTCAAACCACCTTTTATGGACCATTTTTCCCAATCTTTATTAAACGAAATATATGCAGCGTATACATTTTCATCATATAAGAAGTTATCGCTTTGTGCCTGCTCAAGTCCAGTATTTTCAACATTGTTTAAATCAAAAAAAACAATTTTAGATTGAGAATCTATAATTGCAACTTTAGCACCGGATTGAAAAAGCACCTCGCCAAAACTTGTATTGTAATCTACCTGTCCAGTAAAAATCTCAATATCTTGAGTAGCATCTGTTGCAAATCTTACGTTACTGAGTACATCATTACTTTCATTTGTATAGACTGACCCCAGTCGCTGTAGTTTACTGCGATTAAAACTAGTAAAGTGTGCGCTTGTACTCAGTTCACCTTTTTCTAAAGCGTACGTATGCTTCAAATCAAAAGCTACATTGTTACGATCACTGTCTATATTACTTTGTGTTCTTATAAAAAAAGGATCTTCAGAAGGAGAAACAACATCTGTCGTTGCTCTTGTAAATTCAAAAACATCTGGTGAAAATAAACCTATTACAGACAAGCTAAGCTGCGACTTCTCCGTTAGCTCGTAATCGACTACAAGATTAGCATTATGTGCCTTAGACCACGTTTTGCGCTCAAAATCTTGATCCCAAATTGTACTAATACCTTGATCTAAATAATTAATTGAGTTATCACTCTGCTTTGTAGCTTTAAGCGAATTATAACTATAATTAAAAAACAAGCTTACCTTATCATTTTTAAAAAAATGGCTGGTACCAAAAGTATGTTTTGGGTAAATCGCATAAGTACCTGTAGCACTTACATTTCCTTTGTAGCCAGCTGCAACAGCTTTAGAAGTATTGATATTTAAAATAGCTCCTCCCTCTGCATCATATTTGGCTGGAGGATTTGTAATGACCTCAACAGACTTTATATTATTTCCATCTAGGCTTTCTAGTAGGCTTCTTATCTCTTCAACACTAAGTTGCACTTTTCTATCATTGAGATATACAGTGACTGGCTGGTTTCTTACATTGATCCCTCCTTGAGTTACCACCACAGCTGGCGTGCGCCTTAAAATATCAAGAGTACTTCCAGTAGAGAGAATACTATTTTCTACATTAAACACAAGTCTATCTGCCTTACGCACAACAGTAGGTGTCTTGGCAGTAATTGTGACTTCATCTAAGCTTTCTTGACTAGCTTGTAAAATAATTGGAGGAAGCGTTTTATTTCCCGAAAGGGAAAACACACTAGTTGTAGCATCTTCAAACCCTACAAAACTCACTTTGATATAATACTCATCAGCTCCTTTTAGTGAAGAAATCACAAAAGACCCATTGTCTTCTGTAATAGTGCCTTGAACAATTTCCTTTTCTGCATCTAGCAACACTACGTTTGCAAATGGAATAGGTTGTGCATTAACATCTTGCACTTTACCACTAATGTTAAAGTCTTGAGAATAAGCGGAAAACGCTGTTAACACTATGAATATGAGAATGAGGGAGTTCTTAATTTCTGTCATAAGTTGATAAAAATAGGTAGAAACCTAATAATGAGCGCAATGTATTTAACATTTTTTTATAATAATTATTCTAATCTCTAATACCGTGACAATATGATGTCATATCTCGTATATTTGCATTCTATTTGAGAGACTATGAAGAACATCCGAAATTTTTGCATAATTGCCCATATTGATCACGGTAAAAGTACACTTGCAGATCGTCTACTAGATGAGACTGCAACAGTTACAAAACGTGAGTCTCAAGCACAACTGCTAGACAGTATGGACTTAGAGCGTGAGCGTGGAATCACGATCAAATCTCATGCTATACAAATGGAATATGTATATGAGGGAGAACATTATATTCTCAACCTCATAGACACTCCTGGACACGTGGATTTCTCTTATGAAGTATCTCGAAGTATCGCTGCTTGTGAAGGAGCTTTACTAGTTGTTGATGCTGCTCAAAGTATACAAGCACAAACAATTTCAAATCTTTACCTAGCATTAGAAAATGATCTTGAAATCATACCAGTTCTTAATAAAATAGATCTTCCAAGTGCAAATCCAGAGGAGGTAACAGATGATATTGTTGATCTCTTGGGATGTGATCTTTCTGAAATTATTCCTGCTTCTGCAAAAACTGGAATTGGTATCAAAGAGATTCTTGCTGCGGTAATCAATCGTATTCCTGCACCAAAAGGAAATCCAGATGAACCTCTTCAAGCTTTGATATTTGACAGTGTTTACAACCCTTTTCGTGGTGTTGAGACTTACTTCCGCGTTATTAATGGAAGTATCAAGAAAAACCAACAAATAAAGTTTGTCGCAACAGGAAACATATATGGCGCAGACGAGGTAGGTACGTTAAAACTTACACAAGCCCCAAAGCAAGAAGTAAAAACTGGTGATGTAGGCTATCTAATCACTGGAATAAAAGATGCCCGCGAAGTAAAAGTGGGAGATACAATTACAGATGCCAAGAACCCAACGCAAAATGCTATTGAAGGTTTTGAAGATGTAAAACCAATGGTTTTTGCCGGTATCTATCCAGTAGACACCGAGGACTACGAAGAGCTTCGTAACTCTATGGAAAAACTACAACTTAATGATGCTTCTCTAGTTTTTGAGCCAGAGAGTTCAGCTGCACTAGGTTTTGGTTTCCGTTGTGGATTCCTTGGAATGCTTCACCTAGAAATCATACAGGAACGTCTTGAGCGTGAATTTGACATGACGGTTATCACTACGGTACCTAACGTGTCTTACCATGCCTTTACACATAAAAACCCTGAGGAGATTATTCTAGTCAATAATCCTTCAGATCTTCCTGAACCTTCTTCATTAAACCGTGTAGAAGAACCTTTCATTAAAGCAACTATCATTACAAAATCTGATTTTGTAGGACCTGTAATGTCTTTATGTATTGAAAAAAGAGGACAGATTGTAAGCCAGACATACCTTACTACAGAAAGGGTAGAACTTAATTTTGACATGCCACTTGCAGAGATTGTTTTTGACTTCTATGATCGTCTTAAAACAGTTTCAAAAGGGTATGCTTCTTTTGATTACTCTCCTATAGGCCTACGCGCTTCAAAACTTGTAAAAGTTGATGTGCTGCTTAATGGGCAAGCGGTAGATGCATTATCTGCGTTATTACACCAAGATAATGCGTACGATATAGGTAAGCGTATGTGTGAGAAATTAAGAGAGTTAATACCACGCCAGCAATTTGACATTCCAATACAAGCAGCTATAGGGGCTAAGATCATCTCTCGTGAGACGGTTAAAGCACTTCGTAAGGATGTAACGGCTAAGTGTTATGGTGGAGATATCTCTCGTAAGCGTAAGCTACTAGAAAAACAAAAGAAAGGTAAGAAGCGTATGCGTGCCGTGGGTAATGTAGAAATTCCACAAGAAGCATTTATGGCGGTTCTTAAGTTGAATGATTAATCATCAACTACAATAATTAATATCAAAGGGTGCAGTTTTAAAACTGCACCCTTTTTTTTATAGCATATTTAAGAGTGCCTTCATTTTAGAAATATCAGAGGTTTGAAGTAAGTTATTTTCATGACCTGCTAGCGAATGCATTTTTATAGGATGATTATATCCAAACGCATTACTACTCAAACTACCATGCACTTCGCTAAAACCTGCGTTCTTAAATTTCATAACATTATCAACAGAGATTCCTCCGCCAGGTAAAATACTTATACGATTTCTAGCCGCAGCTAGCAATTGCACCAAGGTTTCATAACCTTCATTCACATTAACATTCATTCCAGAAGTTAAAACCCTCTGAGCGCCCATATCTATGAGTAGCTCTAAGGCAGCAAGAACATCAGGCGTCCAATCGAAAGCGCGATGAAAGGTAAAAGGTAGTTCTCCACATTCAGCGATTAATTGTTTAGTCCTCTCTGCATCAATAGTAAAATCCGTATTTAATACTCCAGAAACTATCCCTTGTGCACCTTGCGCTTTCGCGAAAGCGATATCTCGCAACATCACATCAAAATCGGCTTCCGAGTACATAAAATCTCCAGATCTTGGCCTTATGAGTACAAATACAGGAATCTCAAGCTCTTGCATCACTTTCTCTATCAAACCATGACTAGGAGTAATCCCTCCAAGTGACAGCTCTTGACAAAGTTCAATACGATGTGCTCCTGCATCTTGAGCAGCCAGCGCACTTTCAAACGAGTTTGCACAGATTTCTAATTTCATTCCTTAAAGATACTAAACCATATGTGCCCTTTCTTTAATGCAAAAGTCGGTTTAAAGAATTACTGCTTTTCTGTATCTTAGACACAAACCTACCATATCAATGCGCTACCTACTCTCTCTTTTTCTTCTCCTACTTACAGTCACTAGTTGCGATCATATTACGGAGGTTACTCCTGCTCAAAAAGATCAGGACCTCATAAGCTATGTGAATCCTTTTATAGGCACCGGTGGTCACGGTCATACCTACCCGGGGGCGACCATGCCTTTTGGTATGATGCAGCTTAGTCCAGACACACGATTAGATGGCTGGGACGGTTGTTCTGGGTATCATTATGATGATGATTTCATCTATGGTTTTAGTCACACACATCTAAGCGGGACGGGAGTTTCAGACTATGGAGATATCCTCTTGATGCCTTCTACTTCCATAATGTTTAATAATGGTGCAGATGGAAAACCTGGTTATCGGGATCATTTTACGCATGATAATGAAGTAGCACAACCAGGATATTATAGCGTACATCTAGACAACTCAAATATAGAGGTAGCTCTTACTGTTGCTGCTCGTAGCGGTGTGCATAAGTACGCTTTCGCGAAAGCGGACTCTTTAAAAAACTTTGTGATTTTAGATCTTGAGCACCGTGATGAAGTACTGAGCACCAAAATAGATACACTCTCTAGCACAGAACTCTCGGGACATAGACACTCCAAGGCTTGGGCTAGCAACCAAAAGCTGTTTTATTACATTAAAACATCACACAGTTTCAAATACCTAAAGCAACCAAAAGGGACGAAGAACGGCGCGACATCACACAAAGCTGCATTGCAGTTTGACAATCCCAAGAATGAAGAAATCATCATAAAAATCGGAATATCTGCCGTAGATGAAGCTGGGGCGCGAAAGAACCTAGAAACCGAAATAGGAAACAAAACCTTTGACCGAGTAAAGCAAGAAGCACAAAGTACTTGGGAAAGTCAGCTAGAGAAAATTGTTGTAGAAAGTGAAAACTCAGATTACAAAACGAATTTTTATACTTCGCTATATCATACCATGCTGGCCCCTAATCTCTATCAAGATGTAGATGGTCGCTACCGAGGGATGGATCTAGAAATTCACCAAACAGATGCTTTTGATTATTATACGGTATTCTCACTGTGGGATACGTATCGCGCAGCGCATCCATTATATACGATTATAGAAGAAGAACGTACTAATGATTTTATTAACACCTTTCTTGCCAAATATGAGGAAGGTGGCATTATGCCTATTTGGGATTTAGCTGGCAACTATACTGGCTGTATGATAGGCTATCATGCAGTACCCGTAATTGCAGACGCTTATATGAAAGGAATACGTGATTACGATACAAATAAAGCTTTTGAAGCGATGCTTCATAGTGCCTCACAAGACAAACTTGGCCTTGCATCTTACAAGAAATACGGTTTTATACCTGCAAATGACGAAGCAGAGTCTGTATCAAAGACACTAGAATATGCTTATGACGACTGGACTATTGCTCAAATGGCGCAAGAAATGGGTAACGAAGAAATCTACCAAGAATTTACAAAGCGCGCGCAGTCTTACAAAAATGTATATGATCCTTCTTCTGGTTTTATGCGAGGTCGCATGCGCAACACATGGTTCTCTCCTTTTGATCCCTTTGAAGTAAATTTTAATTATACCGAAGCAAATGCCTGGCAATATAGTCTCTATGCGCCTCAAGACATAAGTGGACTTATTCATCTCACCGGAGGAAACAAGGCGTTTGAAAGAAAACTAGACACACTATTTACGGCCGAGACTGCAACTTCTGGTCGTCACCAGCAAGATATCACAGGATTGATAGGACAATATGCACATGGCAATGAACCTAGCCACCATATGGCATATTTATACAATTACATCCAGAAGCCTTGGAAAACTCAAAAGCGAGTACACGAGATCCTTACCACACTATACACAAATTCTCCAGATGGAATTTCTGGCAATGAAGATTGTGGGCAGATGAGCGCTTGGTATGTACTAAGCTCCTTAGGCTTTTATCCTGTAACCCCAGGAAGTAATGAATATGCTATTGGTACACCATTATTTGATAAGGCTACCATACATTTAGAAAATGGCAATAGTTTTACCATTGTTGCACAAAATCTCTCTGAAGAAAATATACACATAGAAAGTGCGTATATGAATGATAAGGCGTACCCATATTCATACTTGAAACACGAAGATATAATGGATGGCGGCGAACTCATATTTAATATGGCAGCTACTCATTCTCGATGGGCAAAGCACCCTGCTCATAGTCCCAAAACAAGTATTGTAGATAATGAATTTACTGCTGCCCCCTTCATAGCAAAAGGAGAAGCCAACTTTAAAAAAGTAACCGAAATTACACTCGCTACCACAGATAAAAATGTGGATATTTTCTACGCATTAGAAGAAGATGGAAACAACTTCAAAAAGTACAGATTACCTTTTGAGGTTGAAAATCACAATACGCTTCGCACATATGCAAAGGGTCGTCATGGACAGAGTGCTACCATCGAAACGCCATTATTTAAACTAAATGAAAACTATAGCCTTCAACTTGATGCAACATATGCAAATGCTTATAATGCCGGCGGAGATAATGCTTTGATAGATGGCGTGAGAGGAGTAAAAGAATTCCGCTCAGGTACATGGCAGGGCTATGATGCTCAAGATGTAGTAGCTACGCTAGACTTAGGCAAAACACAAACCATCACTAGTATTGAAACTGCATTTTTACAAGATCAGCGCAGTTGGATTTTCTACCCTACAGAAGTAACATTGCTAACTTCTATGGATGGTGAAAATTTTGAAATCTATCACCAAGAGCAAATTGATGCTGCTTCTCGCGATGAGGACATTGCTATTAAAAGTATTAAAGGGAAGCAACGAGGCACACAAGCTCAATACATAAAACTTGTAGCGAAAACACTAGGAGATCTTCCAGAGTGGCATTTAGGTTTTCCTTATCAAGGAAAAAGCTGGGTATTTGTAGACGAGATTGTAGTGCAGTAACAATATAATTATGGTAAATCAATTAGTTTCAGTACAGTGGCTTGAGCAACATCTTAGTGATGACAATATTGTATTATTAGATGCAAGTGCTCATTTTAATACTACTTCAAACATTCGTGGAGCGCAACATTTTGATATTAAAAACACTTTTAGCGATACAGAAAGTGCTTTTCCTAACACATTCCCTCAACCTGCAAAGTTTGAAAAAGAATGCCAAGCCCTCGGCATAGATACCGATAGCCATATTATCGTATATGATGACAAAGGGATTTTTACCAGTCCGCGCGTGTGGTGGATGTTTAAAACAATGGGACATCACAATGTATCTGTATTAGACGGCGGTCTCCCAGAATGGATAGGAAACAATTTTCTAGTTACAACTATTGTCCAAGTAAAAAGAACCACTGGTAATTTTAAAGCTCACCTTGATGAGTCTGCTATTAAGAGCTACACACAAGTAGTTCAAAATACCAATAGCGGAGACTGCCAACTCATTGATGCTCGATCTAGTGGTAGATTTAATGGAACTGATCTAGAACCGAGAACACATATACAAAGCGGCCACATTAAAAACTCCTTAAACTTACCATATACAGAAGTTTTAAATAATGGAAAGTTCAAGTCTAAGGAAGAATTAAAACTTATTTTCAATAATCTTAATCTTGCAGACACGCCTATTATTTTTAGCTGCGGTTCTGGAATTACTGCTTGTATCATTTTATTTGCTTTGGCCTTAATTTCAGATAGAAAGTGTAGTGTCTATGATGGCTCATGGACAGAATGGGCAGAAAAGCAAGAACTATTTGTTTAATATCACTGTAGTACATATCGCATTATGAACAGAAGAAAATTTATAAATAAATCTGCAGTTGCTGGAGCTGGGATTGCTACAGGCGCAAGTTTGATGGCATGCAATGACCTAAACACAAGCACTGGTGATGTGGATAATACCGCTTTCGCGAAAGCGCAAAAAGAAAACATCAAAAAACCATCTCCCATTGCCATTTGTACATGGGGCTTTTCTGGAGCTACAGCAAAAGCTGGCGAACTCCTAGATGGCGGCAGCTCTGCACTCGATGCAATTATAGCAGGTGTCGCTGTAGAAGAAGAAAATATAGAAAATACCACCGTAGGAATAGGAGCCACTCCAGACAGAGAGGGCAATGTAACGCTAGATGCCTGCGTGATGAATCCAGAAGGAGATTGCGGAGCTGTGCTTGCTGTTGAAAATATAGTAAATGTGGCTGCATTAGCTCGTAAGGTTATGGAGGAAACGCCACACGTCATCTTAGCAGGAAAAGGCGCCGAAGAATTTGCTTATGAGCAGGGATTTACTAAACAAAAACTTCTCACAGAAGAACGCAAAGAAGCTTGGAAAGAGTGGTTGAAAACAAGTGATTACAAACCGGAAATAAACATAGAGAATCACGATACCATCGGGATGCTTGCTATAGATAACAATGGTGATATTGCAGGTGCTTGTACTACATCTGGATTAGGCTATAAAATGAAAGGGCGCGTAGGAGATTCTCCCATTATAGGATCTGGACTTTTTATAGATAATGAAGTAGGTGGTGCTGTAGCCACAGGAATGGGAGAAGAAGTACTCAAGACAGTTGGCAGTTTTTTAATTGTAGAGTTAATGCGTTCTGGAATGTCACCACAAGCTGCTTGTGAGGAAGCAATCCATAGAATTACAAAGAAGGGAGCTCGTTATAAGGATTTCCAAATCGCCTACATCGCTATGAATAAATCTGGTGAGACTGGAAGTCATTGTATTCATAAGGGATTTACAATGATGAAGTATCAAAATAAAAAAAATGAAAATATTTCATCTTCTTTTTACGACACAAAAAATAGCTAGTTCATCACACATATATGTCACATGAAATAGACACGATACCTATTTGCATCGTTAAAATACACAAAAGACGCTATTTTACTAAGGTTTAGTTAATTGTAAAATCTGAAATACGTTTTTTTAAACACTGAATTTCAATCAATTAAACACCAACATCATCTCAGAATTAAATAATACACAATATTCTATTTAAAGATTTGTTATATATTTGCGCAAGCCGTTATGGCAAAAAATATTTAAGACTGTTGTAATTGACTTTAAATAATCAATTATGATTTGGGGTGAAAGCCAAGCATTCTTGCTTGGCTTTCTTTATGCCCAAAAGTCAAGGATTGGCTTTCACAACAAATCATAACGGGGTCGCGAGTAGACAAGCTCTAATGCTAGCACTATTTTAAAACGAGTGGTTTCATATTATACTCATCTTGCTTGACTGCTAAAGTGATTAAGATTGAAGTTGAGTTCTAATAACCGATACGTTCATTTTTTTCATTGACAAAAAAACGAACCAAAAAAGTCTAGACTTAATCGAACTTTACTAAAAATTTCCCTCGTTACGGCGCAAACTAAAAGCCATTGATGATTTTGTCTTGTTCTGCTAACTTCGAAATATGACTAGCAAATAATCATTGTGAGGCTGTAGCTAGTTTGCTTAACCCTCCACTTATTTCAATTTTTACGTAAAACTTGCTTAGGTCATATGTTTGGCGTCACTATTTATCAACACCGCTGCTATATCTAAGTACATCTTCTTACATTTGAGTTTTAGCCGTCATACGCTTTCGCGAAAGCGTAATTCAAAACAACTTCACGTGACCAATACCACAGAGAATACCCAGAAGAGATTATTTCTACTAGATGCATATGCTCTCATTTTTAGAGGATATTATGCGCTTATAAAAAACCCACGTATCACAAGCTCCGGAATGGATGTGAGTGCAATTATGGGATTTACTAATAGTCTTTTTGACGTTATAAAGAGAGAACGTCCAGATCACCTTGCTGTGGCTTTTGACAAAGGTGGAAGCTCTGCACGTGTGGAGGCTTTTGAAGATTACAAGGCAAACCGTGATGAAACTCCAGAGGCAATACGTATTGCGATTCCTCATATCCAAGAGATCCTTAGGGCTATGCACATACCTATCATAGAACGTCAAGGTGTAGAAGCAGATGACCTCATAGGAACCCTATCTAAGCAAGCCGAAAAGGAAGGTTTTAAGGTGTATATGGTCACACCAGATAAGGATTATGCACAGCTGGTATCTGAAAATATATTTATGTACAAGCCTGCCCGAATGGGTAATGGTATAGAAATCTGGGGTATACCAGAGGTGCAAAAACGTTTTGAAGTTGAACGTCCGGAGCAAGTTATTGACTACTTAGGAATGATGGGTGATGCTTCAGATAACATTCCTGGACTTCCAGGAGTGGGCGATAAAACCGCAAAGAAATTTATAGCTGCATACGGATCTATGGAAGGCTTACTGGCAAATACAGATAAGCTCAAGGGTAAGATGAAAGAGAAGGTTATAGAAAATGCCGAATTAGGCTTACTTTCTAAAAAGCTAGCGACCATCATGTTGGATTGCGACGTGACATTTAACGCAAAAGACTACGAACTTTCTGAACCAGATGCCGAGGCAGTGGGAAAAAAGTTTGAGGAGTTTGAGTTCCGCCGAATGAAAGATCAATTTATCAAAATATTTTCTGGAGAAGCAGATCAAGGTACGCAAGTTTCTTCTACGCCTACAGCAAAGAAAGCGGTGGCTTCAAATGCTGGTGCTGGTCAGTTTTCATTATTTGGTGGTGATAGCGGAGCGACTGCAGCCGCAGTTTCTGATGCGTCAACTCGCAAAACAATAAAAGACACGCAGCATTTTTATCAAAAAGTTGATAGTCCGCTTGCGCGAAAATTATTCATACAAAACCTCAACAAGCAGTCTTCTGTATGTTTTGACACAGAAACTACAGGTCTCGATCCGCTCGTTGCAGAACTAGTAGGAATTGCTTTTTCATGGGAAGCAGGAAAAGGATATTACATACCCTTTCCAGAAAGTAAGGAAGAAGCACAGGCACTTATAGAAGAGTTGAGACCTTTCTTTGAAAACACAGCGATTGAAAAGATAGGACAGAATTTAAAATACGATATCAAAGTACTTGCGAAGTATAACGTAAAGGTAAAAGGGAAACTTTTTGATACCATGCTCGCTCATTATCTCATCAACCCAGATATGCGTCACAATATGGACGTACTCGCAGAAACCTATCTTAACTACACACCTGTATCTATCACAGAACTTATAGGAAAGAAAGGAAAGAACCAGAAGTCTATGCGCGATGTTTCTGTAGATGACCAAACAGAATATGCGGTAGAGGATGCAGATATTACATTACAACTTAAACAACATTTTGAAAAAGAGCTAGACGAGGCTGGTACTCGTAAGTTATTTGACGATATTGAAATTCCGCTATTACGTGTGCTAGCGGCTATGGAAGTGGAAGGAATCAATCTTGATGTATCTTTCTTGCAAAGCCTTTCTAGAGATCTCAATGCAGATATAGAGCGTCTTACATCAGAAATTTTCGCGGAAGCGGGAGAAGAATTTAACATAGGCTCTCCTAAGCAGTTAGGTGAGATTCTATTTGACAAAATGAAACTTGTCGACAAACCTAAAAAGACTAAAACCGGGCAATACTCTACTGCCGAAGATGTACTCTCGTACCTTGCAAAGGATCACGACATTATCCAAAAAGTACTAGACTATCGCGGCTTATCAAAATTAAAATCTACCTATGTAGACGCGCTTCCAGAGCAAGTAGCTCAAGATGGACGCGTCCATACAGATTACATGCAAACGGTTGCAGCTACGGGACGTTTGAGCTCAAATAATCCTAACTTACAGAACATTCCGATACGTACAGAACGCGGTCGCCAAGTGCGTAAGGCTTTTGTACCTAGAGATGAAAATCACACCCTACTTGCTGCCGATTATTCTCAAATAGAACTGCGCATTATTGCCGCGTTAAGTGAGGAAGAAAACATGATTCAGGCATTTACAGACGGAGAAGACATTCACGCTAGTACGGCTGCCAAAGTTTTTAATGTGCCACTAGAAGAAGTTACTCGCGAGCAACGTAGTAATGCTAAGACGGTAAACTTTGGGATTATATACGGAGTGTCTGCCTTTGGACTTTCTAACCAGACCGATTTATCTCGTGGTGAGGCAAAAGAACTTATAGATAACTATTACAAATCATACCCAAAACTACGCAACTACATGAGCGAGCTTGTTGAGTTTGCGAGAGAAAATGGTTATGTAAAAACAGTATTAGACCGTCGCCGTTACCTTAATGGTATTAACTCCAGCAACGGAGTTGTGCGAGGCGCAGCCGAGCGAAATGCAGTCAATGCTCCTATACAAGGAAGCGCTGCAGATATTATTAAAATCGCGATGATTAATATTTTTGAAAAACTAGAAAACAGCGACTACAAAACAAAGATGCTTCTTCAAGTACATGATGAACTTGTTTTTGATGTTCCAAATGACGAGCTAGATGCCATTAAAGAGCTAATCAAGACAGAAATGGAAAGTGCCTTTACAATGGCGGTACCGCTCGATGTTGAGGTTGGATTAGGACAGAATTGGCTAGAGGCGCATTAAACTAAACTCTTTAAGATTTGAAAAAAGCCCAAACATCTTACGATGTTTGGGCTTTCTTATGTTTACTAATTTACATTGTATAAGTTACTCCCTTACATACGTAGAGATTGCAATTTCATTATCAAAACCTCCCGAAGGAGCATTATTTAATAAATCCCTAGTAAGTGTTTCTTCAAATCTTAAAGTGTCCCTATCTACAGAAAGCGTTCCTACTACACCATTATTAATAGTTACTGTTCTCTCGTTTTGAGTATATGACGGAGGGCTTACATAATTTACTACAACTAAGCATACAAACTCATTCAGGTGTCCGTTACCATCATCGTCAACACAGGTAGTAATAGGATAAGGTGGTATCACCGTGTTATCTGTGCTAAAATTAATCTGTTGCGGACTCAAAACTGCTCCGTTTTCTTCCAATAGGTTGGTAGAAAAAACACCATCATTATTTAAGTCTAACGGTACCGTAAGGTCGTAAGATATTTGTCTGTACACGCCTCCCTTAATGCTGTCTTTCTTATTCACATCATCATCACCACAGCTAGATAAGCAAAGAGATACTAGGCAAAAAATAATAGTCCGTTTCATAATTAAATTTACGATTTCAAATATATAGCGTTCTATCGTTAGATTATTAAGTAAGCATGAATAATTTTAACATTTTACTCAAATCTGTTAGTTATAAAACTTGATAAATTTTAAAAACTAGTTAATCATCAGAAGAACTAGCTTTCTATTTAAGCTTTCGCGAAAGCGTAAATAGAAAAACCCCAAATTCTTATTACTAAGAATTTGGGGTTTTTATTTTAAATGCTAACCCATAGTTACGTAAAATAAGACTTACGGCAAACCATTTAATAGCTAGCTAACAAAAACCTCAAATACGTAAGTAAATTCCTCAATAAAATTATACTTTAGCGTTTCTAAACATCAATCATGAAAAAAATCAACTTACTAATCATTTGTTTGTTAGTCTTTCAGCTAGCAAATTCACAAACTAATCTAATTACCAATGGAGACTTAGAAAATTGGTCTTCTACTTCATTAGACAATTGGCAAAGTCAAGAGGGATCTATTTCTCAAGAACTTGTAGAACTCACTAGCGGCACAAGTAGTGCCCTATTTGTAGATGGCGACACTACTCCCAGGCTTCTCGCATTAAACTTCCCTGTAGAGGCAGGAAAAACCTATACTTTGAGCTATGATTTTAAAGTAAAAACAGGATCTAGTAATTTTGGACAACAAGTTATCGGGATTAAGTATGGAGGAGCAGACTTTTCTCCTTACACTTCAAGCAGCCGTATACCTCAGAATTTTGACTGGAACACTAGAGAAGTAGAAATAGAAGTTACAGAAACTGAGGACTGGCAGTTTGAAATAAGTCTCGGTAATTTTATTGATGAGGCATTTGAGGTATATATAGATAATATATCATTTACAGAGGTAATACCAGAGCCAGATCGAGATGCACTAATTGCAATATATAATGCATTAGATGGACCTAACTGGACAAATACATGGGATTTAGATGCTCCTTACACACAATGGTACGGAGTATCATATGATCAAACAACATATAAAGTAACAAGACTTGCCCTTTTTAACAATAATCTCTCTGGCGAAATCCCTGAAGAAATAGGACAACTTGACGCTATATCAGAACTCAACTTAGGTAGAAATTCGAATATTACAGGAGCTTTTCCACAGGCTATATTTGAACTACAAAATTTAATTGCCTTATCATTAAACAATACAGCAAATTTTAATGAACAATTACCTCTAGGCCTGTTTGAGATGCCCAATCTAGCATTTATAAGTTTAAAAGGCTGTGGTTTTACAGGGGAGTTACCTGAAACAATAACAAATGGGTCTCAAATAGCTCGTTTAGATTTGAGCTTCAATAATCTTACAGGGTCATTACCTCAAGATTATGGTAATTATACATCATTACAATATTTAGATTTAGAGAGAAATAACTTAGAGGGTGTGGTTCCTGATTTATCAAGCTTAACCGCCCTCACTCAACTTAAACTGCGAAGTAATAATTTTACTGGTGTTTTTCCTCAATATATATTTCAATTTGAACAATTATTCAGACTCGATATGTCAGGCAATGATTTCGAAGCTTTTTCTTTACCAGATGACGCATTTTCAAACTTGCAAATTATTAGATCGCTGTGGCTAGGAGAAGTTTCATTACAAGGTTCTCTACCAAGTAGCATTGAAGATTTACCAAATTTAGAAATAGCTGTTTTTAGTGGGAATAACTTAAGTGGCGTGATTCCGCAAATTGCGAGTCCAAATTTCAATTTTCTAGCTCTAGGCGAAAATAATTATGTTTTTGATGATTTAATTCCTGGAGTAGATTATTACAATGAAACTACAACTCTAACCTACAGCAATCAAAAGAAATTAAATCAAGAAGAGGAGATCTCAATAATGAATGATCCCATAACCCTATCTGTAACGGGGGTGCCAAATATGAATAATACATTTCAATGGTTAAAAAACGGCTCCCCTATTGAGGACGCTACATCTCCTTCATTTACAATAGAAAATCCGAGCTCGTTAGATGCGGGGATTTATACATGTGAGGTTAGTAACTCAATAATTACTGACCTCATACTTACTCGTAATAACATAACACTTACTGGAGGTACTTTACCAGAACCAGACAGAGAAGCTCTCATCGCCTTATACAACGCCACAGATGGAGAAAACTGGAGTACTACTTGGGACTTGACTCAAGGATATGATACTTGGTTTGGAATCACTACAGATGATCAAAACAAAGTAACTCGCATAAACTTACCTAATAATAATCTTGTAGGTACCATACCTTCAGAATTAGCAGACCTAGATGCTCTAAGAGACTTGGTGATAAGTAATAATGAAATAAGTGGAGTAATCCCACAATCATTAACTGCGCTCGAGCTTATTAGTACAATAGATGTTGCTAACAATAAATTATCTGGTGATATCCCATTATTAAATTTGTCAAGACTAAGCTTTTTTGCACTTAATGACAATGAGTATATTTTTGAGAACCTAGAACCGGCAATAGACTACTATCCGTCTGGAGGGCCTTTAATTTTCAATTATATAGGACAAGCAAACATTGATGACGAGCAAACCCTAGCATTTTCAGAGGGAGAATCTGTGACTCTCTCTGTAACTGGAACTTCAAGCACCACAAACACTTATGAGTGGTTTAAAAATGGAAACTCCATTGATGGTGCAACAGGAGCAGATTTTACAATAGACAGCCTTCTAGTTGAAGATTCTGGAGCATACACCTGTGAAGTAAAAAATATTGAGGTACCTAACCTTACACTTACTAGAAATACTATCACACTCGATATAACTTTAGGCGTAAATGATAATAACTTTTCTAATAGTGTTTCTATAATATCTAATGCAAAAGAAAAGCAACTAAGCATTGAAACCAGCGCAAACCTGCAAGGTGAAGTTAATCTTACCGTTTATAATTTAGTTGGTCAAATGGTGGTTTCAACTTCATTTATTGAAGCCACAACATTGCCTACCTCCACCTGGAGTAGTGGAATTTATGTCGTTAAGCTACAATCTGAAAATGCTATTGCAACTAAAAAAGTACTCATCAAATAATCACGCTTTCGCGAAAGCATAAATAGAAAAACCCCAAATTCTTATCAGTAAGTATTTGGGGTTTTGTTTTAAAATAAATATTCAAATATCCAACTTATCGATATGCTTTATAAAGCACAACAATCTGATTAGTTCGTTCACCAGCGGTTGCACTAAGAAAACGATCTACATCTAGTGTAAATCCATCTGAATTAAAACTATCTAAAGAAGCTCTAATAAAGCCTTGCTGTGTAGTGCCACTTGATCCACCACTTGTACCATCATCAGAAAGTGGTGATCCATTATTGTTAACAAAATAAGCTGCTATACAATAATCTTCTGACGCATATGTCCCTATATTATTAATACTTGAACCACTAAAGGCATTAGAAATCACTTGTTGATCTATTGCACCAGTACCGCCATTTATAGCATAACCCGTAGTCATTCCTCCAGCCATTCTAATATCGTTTGAATTATTTGCACCAGATCTAGCTGTACCTTCATCAAAACCTTGGACTCTATTTATTGCTGTAAACTCAACAGAGCTAGGCTCAAAGCCTATTCCCGTTACATCAATTGTTCCAGAGCCATCTATAAGAATTTTACCGAAACGCACTGGACTTTGATTAGCTTGCGCTACTTGATTCCACTGGCCGTCTTGCCAGTAATAAAATCCTTTTGAAGTTAATGTCCCAGCTCCTGTATTGTATACCATCGTACCCTCTACAAGAGTAGGCCCATTAGGATTTATTACTGTTGTAACATCTGATATAGAACTTAAATCTACTCGAGGAATCAAAAGACCACTATTATTACTTGTTATATCTAGAGCAGCATAGGGTGACACTGTCCCTACACCTACTTGAGCATAAGTATTTGTAACCAGTAAACTAACAATCAATAAAACTAAAGGGGTGAATTTCATAAATGTTCTTTTGATGCTAAACTATACGTTTATACACTTATAGAAATTTTTATTAAGAAATTCTTAAACTTAAAAAACCAAGAACTCGACGTAAGGTATTATCAAGCAGACAAAAGACAGTTACAACACAAATCGATACGTCCATTTCACTAAAAACGTATTTCTAATTTGCTGCCCTAGCACTTGACTATCAAAAGCATCTGTAAGACTTTCTCTAGGAGATGCGCCTCCTTCTATTCCTTGTGACCACACTAAAAACACTTCTGACCCCGGAATATACTCCCACCTTGCAACAAGATTAGAGCGAAACTGCACGAAGTTAAAATCAGGATTTCCAAAACTATAATCTGTAGTACCATCCACATCTTCATCTATAGCATAGCCTCCGTCTATCTCACTTATTTGATTCTGATTAAATAGTGTAACTCGCTCGTTTAGATTTTCATTATCACTATCTGCTACAAAATTGAAATTAGTATAAGTTCCTTTAGCAATGAATGGCTGCGCATAATACTGTATGGTAAAGTTAGGATTGATATTGTAATTAATACGTAATGTCGCACTTAGCGTTTCTTGCTCAATCTCCCCAGTTATATATCTCGTCCCAAAAGTAGCAGGCGCATACGACTGCTGTGATACGTATTGCGTTTTATTAGGGTTCATATCATATTGCGTAGAGAGTGATAAACTCAATGCATCTAGAGGTTGATAGTTGAGACGTAGCTCATACCTATTTAAGGAGAAGTTATCTTGTTTTGCCTGAGAATTTACATAAATCGCGATAGCACTTAATTTCTTACGTTGATCTGTTCCTACTGCAGCGAAGTAAAAATTTTCTTCATTAAATCTCCAGCGTGGCCCACCACGTAAAAAAGAGTTAATAAATATGCGTGGTTTATGTGCACCTCCTACTTCTGTAAACCAGTTGTTCTTCCAATTAATTTCTGCCCTACCTTCATATTGAATACGGTTAAAGTTTCCATCAAAGTCATATTGCGTAGTTTGCTCCACTCCGACATTTGCTTGTCTATACCAAGAAGTTGAGTTATTCCAAAAACGTCTCACACTTGCAAACTGTACAATACGATCTGCACGACGCAAGAAACCTATATCGTTAAGTTCTAATCCTGGAGATCTCCAGTTTCCTCCTAGCTCATATCGCCACTTACCACTACCTCTACCTATAGCAAGATTACCACCAGTTCCAGAGAGACTCGTTGCATCTGGATCTACTTCCAGATGCTTTGCATCTACTCGCTGGAATAAATGTGTGAGGGACGTCTGCGTATTTAAAATAGCCTGAGAATCACCATTTACTCTGCTTATAATACCGCGCCCTTCTATATAATATTTGCGGTCTTTCCAGTTGTGTCTAAAATCAATACCTCCAGTATAAGCTTGTGTATGGAGAAAATCTAGACTGCGTTCCATATCTCTGTGAGTTGTGGTAAATATTCCACCTACAAAAGAGTTACGGTCATTAAAATCTTTTTGAACGCGACCTACAAAATAATTAGTGAGTGGCTCTACCAGCTCTTTACGCTCCTCCCCTAGAAGTCCATCTAGATCGAGAGGCGATGTAATCTCTTCCCGATCATCTAGTTCAATCTCGGCAAATTCTTTTCCTGTCACACTTTCTAGCACGCCTATAGTCCAGCCATCCTTTGTTTTACCACTAAACTTTGCTGCTCCTAATATGGTAGTGTTGGTAGGAAAATCTTCATACTCTCCTTTTGAAGCATCAAATGTGGTTCCTCCCTGTGGAGTTCGCCCTATACGTCTTGGAAAAAATACATTATCTGCTCCACCGCCTACTCTAAAATCAAAGACACTCTTATTTTCTACAAAGAAAGGACGACGCTCTTCAAAAAATATTTCAAAACCATCTAGTGCGATTGCACCTGGGTCTGCATCTACTTGTCCAAAATCTGGATTAACCGTAAGGTCAAGAGTAAGATCATTAGTAATTCCAATTTTTGCATCAAGCCCTACATTTCCGCCAAAATCGTCTCCATCTCTAAAGGGATTACCCGCCTCTTCCTCAAATGTATCGTACTGACCTAATACAAATGGCTGTATTTCTAATTGTTTCTGCGGCTTGATTCCTTTAACTCCTCGCAGTTCTCCGAACTCACTTACCCATCCCGGAGGATTTGCAGGTAGCGGTTGCCAGGTAGAACGCTCTTCATTTGCAAAGTAACGTCTTGTAGATTGTATGCCCCAAGTTTGCACGTCTTCTGCACTAAAGCGTAGCTGACTCAGAGGTATACGCATTTCTGCCGTCCAGCCTTGTTCATCTTCTCCCGTGGCTAAATACCAAATAGGATTCCAGCTGCTATCAAAGTTTCCATTGTTTGACACAAACTCATCGCCTTTTACTCCAGAAGCAGAAGCCGTAAAAGAAAATGCCGTACGGTCGTCATTATAACTATCTATATTAATCTCTACCCAATCACCCGGAAAATCGTCTCGACGCCCTAGCCTTCTCTCTATTCTAGACTTATCACTTTCAAGACAATGAAAAGCCACATAAAGATTTTTATCATCATAAGTAATTTTCATTTTAGTCTGCTTAGTAGGAGGTGTACCCACATCTGGCTCAAACTGTAAGTAATCTGTAGACCACTCCACATTATTCCATGCAGCATCAGAGAGGTCTCCATCTATATCTGGAGCTTCACCATTAATGGCAATTGTATTATACACTTTCCTAGGAATGGTAGTTTCAGTTGCTTCTGTTTGGGCAACTACATTAAGGGAACTTAGAAAAAGGAGCGCGATTACTGCTCTGAGTTGATTGATTTTAGGTAACATTGGTTTGGTTTTGATTGATTTACTAGAAAGACTTCAATCATCTCAGAATGTGACAACAACTTTCTTGTTTTAAGGTTTTATTAACATAATGTATCGGGTTACGCTTTCGCGAAAGCGTAAAAATCACAATTAATAGTACTCATCTACACCTTTATAATGGGACATATAAGGCTCATAAAAAGATCAATATAAAATATAGTCAGACAGACGTTTGTGTGATAAATAAATTTATGTACTTTTGCAAACCCGTTTTTAGGCGGGAAATGGAATGTTTAATTAAAATTAATTAGTGTGGACGCATTAAGTTACAAAACAGTATCTGCAAACAAAGCTACCGTAAACAAGGAGTGGGTTTTGATAGATGCAGACGGACAAACGCTAGGTCGTATGTCTTCTATCGTAGCTAAGTTTTTACGCGGTAAGTACAAGCCAAGTTTTACACCTCACGTAGATTGTGGAGATAACGTTGTTATCATAAACGCTGCAAAGGTGCAATTATCAGGAAACAAGTGGACGGAAAAATCATATATCCGTCACACAGGTTATCCAGGTGGGCAACGTAGTCTTACAGCGAGAGAGCTTTACGATAAAGATCCTACACGTGTAGTAGAAGCTGCCGTGAAAGGGATGTTACCAAAAAACAAATTGGGGAGTGCTATCTTCCGTAACCTTAAAGTGTATGCAGGTGCAGAACACGATCAGGAAGCGCAGAAGCCTCGTGCCATTAACCTAAACGAAATTAAGTAAATGGAGACTTTACACAAAATCGGTCGTCGTAAGACCGCAGTAGCTCGTGTTTACCTTTCTGATGGAACAGGAAACATCACTATTAACAAAAAAGAACTGAACAACTACTTCCCTACAGGAACACTTCAGTACAAAGTAAACCAACCACTTGTTATGACTAACAATGAAGGTAACTTTGATATTAAAGTAAACGTTTACGGTGGTGGTATTACTGGTCAAGCTGAGGCTATCAGACTTGCTCTTTCTAGAGCAATGTGTGAACTAGACGCAGAAAATCGTCTTATCCTTAAGCCAGAAGGACTTCTTACTCGTGATCCAAGAATGGTGGAACGTAAGAAATTTGGTCAGAAGAAAGCACGTAAGAAATTCCAATTCTCTAAGCGTTAATATATCGCTATACTCGCAATGCCTTTTGGCTTTTTACGAGTATGAATTGAAACTGATTACTATCAAAATTTAAAAATTAATTGAAATGTTGTCGTTGCTTATTATGTTTTTGCGCAAGCAAAATCTTAGTAAGGTTAGTTTAGCATCTAAACTTCGTGAACTCGAAGTTGCTAATTTTAATGTCCAACGGAACGTAAACTATTACAAAAATGGCAAACAACATCGAAATAAAAGAATTGCTTGATGCAGGTGTACACTTTGGACACCTCACAAGAAGATGGGATCCTAACATGGCACCGTATATCTATATGGAACGCAATGGGATACACATCATCAATCTTTATAAAACTGCAGCAAAGATAGAAGAGACTTGCGAGGCTCTTCAAAAGATTGCTGCTTCTGGTAGAAAAATACTTTTTGTAGCTACCAAAAAACAAGCTAAAGATATCGTAGCTGAAAAAGCTCGTAACGCAAACATGCCTTACATCACAGAAAGATGGCCTGGTGGAATGCTTACGAACTTTGTTACAATCCGTAAAGCGATTAAGAAAATGCAAACAATCGACCAGATGAAAAAAGATGGTCGTTTTGATACACTTTCTAAGAAAGAAAAATTACAAACAGACCGTTTACGTGCAAAACTTGATAAGAACTTAGGTTCTATTGCAGATATGACACGTCTTCCAGGAGCACTATTTGTAGTAGATATCAAGCGTGAGCATATCGCGATTAAAGAAGCTCAAAAATTAAACATTCCAATTTTTGCAATGGTGGATACTAACTCTGACCCACGTCAAGTTGATTATCTTATCCCTGCAAATGATGATGCTTCTAAATCTATCGATAAAATCGTAGGTTTTGTTTCTGAAGCTGTTAGTGCTGGACTTGCAGATCGCAAAGCTGGTAAAGACGCAGAAAAAGAAGGTGATGATTCTCCAAAGGCTGAAAAGAAAGCTAAAAAAGCAGACGCTCCAAAGGCAAAAGCTCCTAAAGCTGAGGCTGCAAAAGCACCTGTAGCGGCTAGCGAAGAAGAAGAATAATAACTATTTGATAATACTTAAAAGTCGTCTACTTCTTTTCTTTGTTGAAAACGAATAGACGACTTTTTTCAATTTTAAAACCTTATATATCATGGCAAACATTACCGCCGCAGACGTAAAGAAATTAAGAGAAGCTACTGGAGCTGGAATGATGGACTGTAAAAAGGCCCTTGTTGAAGCAGAAGGTAACTTTGACGATGCAATCACTGTACTACGCAAAAAAGGACAGAAAGTTGCAGAAAAGAGAGCAGATAGAGATTCTTCTGAAGGTGTAGTTATTGCAAAAATTAATGCAGATAACACACGCGGAGTTGTTGTATCACTTAACTGTGAGACTGACTTTGTGACAAAGAATGATTCTTTTATTGAGCTAGCAAACAAAATGGGAGATATCGCATTAAGCGTAAACTCTAAAGAAGAAATGCTTGCTGCAGATTTTGACGGAATGACGGTTACAGAAAAGCTTATTGAGCAAACTGGTGTCATAGGTGAGAAAATCGAAATAGGAGGTTATGAGACATTAGAAGCTCCTTTTGTAGGTTCTTATGTACATGGTAACAAAATAGGTGCCCTAGTAGGTCTTAGCACTGCTACAGATAATGCTGAGGAGGTTGCAAAGAGTGTATCTATGCAAGTAGCATCTATGGGAGCAAATACGCTTTCTTACAAAGATTTTGACGCTGCATTTGTAGCATCAGAAACTGAGGCACGTATTGCTGCTATCGAAAAGGACAATATCGAGCTAGGCCGTCTTGGGAAGACTCTTAAGAACGTTCCTTCTTACATCTCTATGTCACAACTTACTGAAGAAGTAATGGCACAAGCAGAAGCAGATATTAAAGAACAATTGAAAGCAGAAGGTAAGCCAGAAAAAATCTGGGATAACATTGTACCTGGTAAAGTTGCTCGTTTTGTTGCAGACAACACGACTCTTGATCACGAGCAAGCGTTACTTGACCAACGTTTTATTATGGATGAAAGCCAGAACGTAGCAGAATTTGTTGCTTCAAAAGGTGATGCATCTGTAGTAGCTTTTAAAAGAGTTTCTCTAGCGTAATCGCTTTACAAACTTTATTGATATTAAAAACGCCTCCATCTGGAGGCGTTTTTTTGTTTAGTTCTTTAAAGAGGCCTACGAAATATACTGATCCATTATCGATACAGACACCTCTTTACTTCTACTTATGGCGATACCATTAAGTTCATTAGTGAGTACAAACATTGCTTTGAGTTCAAGAGCATAGCCATCTTTTTCATCTCGCATGGCTTCAAGAACCTTATTACTTACAAGTAAATTACCTGGAGCTAAAGAGCCTGGGTCTTTTTGTAATTGGAATTTAAAACGGGCGGTAACATTACCATTACTTGCCTTATAACTCTTACCAAGCTTGTTATAAATCATATCATCCTCGTTAGAGTAAGCGTCTTTTACTTGCTCAACGTCTAGTTGACAATGCAACTCATTAATGAGCGGCATCATAATATCCTCCTCTCCATCTACGTCGTAAACAAACCCTTGTACGTAATAGACAACATCGAGTTGTTTATCTAAATTACTGAAAACAATATCTGTTTTAATTTCTATATCAATACCGCTTGATGCGTTACCAATAACTTTTAATGATGTAGCTTGTAGTTTTGCCATTGTATGTTGTTTTTATGATTACTACCCCAAAATTATAACGAGACACATACAATTCAATATCACTCCACCCTTAAAACATAACGTTAAAACACTTATTACCAATACCTTAAAACCCCTCTAAAATCCCATAAACACATTGAACATTCGGTCTTTATCAAGTTAATTGACCTTAAGAAGATCTCTGTTTTATAAAAGTCCGCTTTCGCGAAAGCGTGAAAAACCATTGCCACACATTTTTAAATCATTCTGTTTAAATAGTATATTTGCATAACTACACAGACTATGAAATATAAAAGAATATTACTTAAACTTTCTGGTGAGGCCTTAATGGGAGATCGCCAGTACGGAATAGATCCTAACCGTCTTGCAGAATATGCAGAAGACATTAAAGCAGTAACAGAAAAAGGTGTTGAAGTTGCTATTGTTATAGGTGGCGGAAATATCTTTAGAGGTGTAGCGGGAGCTAGTAAAGGAATGGATCGCGTACAAAGTGATCACATGGGAATGCTTGCCACTGTAATAAACGGTCTTGCACTTCAAGACGCACTAGAACAAGCAAACGTAAAAACAAGATTGCAAACAGCTATTAAAATTAATGAAGTGGCTGAGCCTTTTATACGCCGTAAAGCAATGGCACATCTCAATAAAGGACGTGTGGTTATCTTTGGTGGAGGTACAGGTAATCCTTACTTTACTACAGACTCTGCTGCGGTATTGAGAGCAATCGAGATAGAGGCAGATGTTATTTTAAAAGGAACGAGAGTAGATGGTATTTACAACTCGGATCCTGAGAAAAATACAGATGCTATTAAGTATGATCATATCTCTTTTGACGATGTGCTACGCAAAGGATTAAAGGTGATGGACACTACGGCTTTTACATTAAGTCAAGAAAATGAGTTACCTATTATTGTTTTTGATATGAATACTCGTGGCAACTTGATGAAAGTGGTCTCTGGTGACGCTATAGGTACTACCGTAAACTAATACCAAGAGAATTGGCTCAATTTTTGTAAACTTGCTATCATAATTATATTACCATGAACGAAGATTTAAAATTTATAATAGATACTGCCAAAGAAGCAATGGACGATGCCATTGTACACTTAGCAAAACGATTACTTACTATACGTGCTGGAAAAGCAAGCCCGGCAATGCTACAAGGTTTAATGGTTAACTATTACGGAAGCCCTACTCCTTTGAGTCAAGTGGCAAATGTAAACACTCCAGATGGTCGTACGATTACTGTACAACCATGGGAAAAAAGCCTTATGCAAGAGATTGAAAAGGCTATTATAAATGCAAACCTAGGCTTTAACCCAATGAATAACGGGGAAAACATTATCATTAATGTACCGCCACTTACAGAGGAAAGACGTAAAGATCTTGTAAAACAAGCGCGTGCAGAGGCAGAAGACTCAAAAGTAGGTGTGCGTAATGATCGCAAAAACGCAAATAATGATATCAAAAAAGTAGATGACGCATCTGATGATGAAAAGGCAAATGCAGAAGTAGATATCCAGAAGCTTACTGATATTCATATCAAGAAAATAGAAGACGTTCTTAGCAAGAAAGAAGCTGAGATTATGACTGTATAATAGTACAGACGTTAAACAATTATAAAAAAGCGACCACATGGTCGCTTTTTTGATACATTTACCTTTCAACCTACTCTATGCGTCAGTTTATAATTGTCTATCTCTTATGCTTAAGTTTTACTGCGATAGCTCAGAATGAGCCAGACGTGCAGCGCATTATCAATCAAGCAATTGAAAATAAAGTTAAGAACGACCCGAGAGAGGTACTCGCTTCTTATACATATGACGTTTATGAGAAAACGGTTATTACAGACAGCCTTAATGGGAGTACGCATAACTTCTTTTCTGAGAAAGTAAGCCAACTTCAATTTACAGAGGATCACCAGTTTTCGGAGAATATTATTGGATATCAGCTTGCTGGTTTTAAGAATCCGCGATATGAGGTGTTTGCTGTAAATGTGCAATCAAGATCATTTTATGATGATGACTTTGTAATTTTCAATAATCGATATGCGGGAATTCTCTCAACAAGAGGAATGCGCAATTATAACTACAGTATAACTTCTAGTGGTGTAAATGGAGATTACCAAGTAAGTTTTAGCCCTAAAAAACCTAAGAAAATCCCAGGGCTTACTGGGACAATGACCTTAGATAAAAACACACTCGCTATAAAAGGCGTGCAAGTGCGTATTACAGATAAGCTTAACATTATTCTTAATCAAGAGTACACCTACATAGAAGACGCAAACATTTATTTACCGCAGCAGCGAGAATTATTTCTAGATAAAGGAAGTGAAGATCGCAAGCTTTCTTTCTTTAAAGGGCGTATCTCTATAGGTACTATAGAAAACGAAGTGCTGGAAGATATGGTTACTCGTAAGTTTCTTGTAGCTACTACAAGAATGAGTAATTACAATGTGAACAAGGAGGTTACCATTCCAGATTCTAAGTATGCGATTACTTTTAAGGAAGGTGCAAGCGAGCAACCAGAATCATTCTGGCAAAACTATCGCACGACACCATTATCTAGTAAAGATGAACGCAGTTTCTCAGAACTAGAGCGTATTGTAAATGCCGAAAACATAGAACGTAGACTAGGGACTACTAATAATTTTAGTATTGGTTATTTTAGTTTTGATGCCTTCGATTTTGACCTTACATACCCTGTAAAATTTAATAATTATGAGGGTTTGAGACTTGGCCTTGGCGGAGTGACTAATGAGTCTTTCTCTAAGCGTTTCCGTATAGAAGGCTATGCTGCTTATGGATTTAAAGACCAAGATATCAAGTATGGTATAGGTGCTGGTTATCTTCTCGATCCAGACAAGGGAGCATGGATTTCTGGAACGTACAACAGTGACCTAGAAGAAGTAGGTAATTATGCATACTTAACAGATCGCCGTGTGTATTCCCTCTTTGAACCACGCCTAGTAAACATCACACAGTTTTACAAACATCGTACTACTCGTTTAAATCTTGAGTACAGACTTACACCACAATTACTTTCTGAGTTACAAATTGCTCATAGACGTCTAGATCAGACAACGCCTTACCGCTATAATAACGATGGGAACATCATACGTAATTATGACATTTCTGAAGCAACAGCCTCTTTCCGCTGGAGTCCATCTAATAAATATTTAAAAACAGAAAATGATATTGTCCCTGTTTATGAGGGCTACCCTATAATTTCTGGTCAGGTATCTCAAGCTATTGATGGTCTAGGAGGAGACCTTGCATTTACAAAACTTGCCGCCAAAGTTTTTTACAGAGTAGACAGACTCAACAAATCTGCTACGGAGTTTCTGGTAGAAGGAAATGTTGGTTTTGGAGATTTACCTATCACCCTCCTATTCCACGCATTTCCTAATGCACCTACTAAGGAAACTATACTTCAGCGTTTTTCGGTGGCTGGAGTTAATAGTTTTGAGACTATGTTTTTTGGTGAATTCTTTTCAGACAAGCTGCTTACTGCTCAGGTAAAACATAGACTGGCGCCATTTAATATCTCTAAGAGTTTTAAACCAGAATTGGTTTTTATAAGCCGTTTTGCCATAGGAGATATAAGTAACCCAGAAGATCATCTCGATATCGGAGAATTTGGCTCGCTTAGTAAAGGATATACAGAAACTGGTTTTGAACTTAACAAGCTGCTTTTTGGCTTTGGGACGAGTCTCACCTACCGTTATGGGGCTTACCATTTACCTAACTGGGGAGATAACATTGCATTTAAGTTTACATTCAATCTCAAACTGTAGTAAACCCATCGTAACCTCATTCAATCTACTGAACTTAGGTTAATTTATTACGCTTTCGCGAAAGCGCAACCCCTACCACCTACAAGCCTTTTTCAATTTGCCCTCATATCTGCATCCAAAAGAATATCTTTGCGGTGCTAAAACAAGTCAATGGCAAAATTTCTGAGTAAAGGTTTTTGGGAGTCTGTAGCGAGTTTAATACTACGCAATCGTCCTTTGATTCTCATTCTTATTGTGGGTTTCACCATTTTCTTAGGTTTTCAATGGCGCAATATGCGCTTTACCTATACAGAGGCAAACTTACTTCCTGACGACCATGAAGTAAATCTAGAATACCAGAATTTTAAAGATAAATTTGGTGAAGAGGGAAACCTCATCGTGTTAGGAATACAAGACGAACGTCTCTTTACACCTGAAGTGCTCACTGCTTGGAATGCCCTATCTACAAAGATTGCAAAGGCAGATGCTGTTGCATTATCCCTTTCTCTTAAAGATCTCAAGATATTAGATAAACAAGAAAATCCGCAGCGATTTGATCTTGTTCCCTTCATGACAGATAGCACGCTCACTGCCGAAAGTGCTGCTAGTTATAGAAAATTACTCTTTGATGATTTACCATTTTATGAAAATCTGATTTACAATAAAGAGACAGGTACTGTGCGCTCTGCAGTGTATCTTAAGAAAGATTTAATCAACACCCCAGCGCGTTTAGACTTTGTAGTAAATGATCTTATGCCGGCTATCGCGAGTTTTGAAAAAGACTACGATATCGATGTACGCACCAGTGGGATGCCATACATACGAACGCTCAATGCTCAAAATATTATTGATGAGATTGGCATATTTGTAGGTGCAGCATTGCTAGTTACTTCTTTTATATTCTTCTTTTTCTTTAGATCATACAGAGCAACTTTTATCTCTATGATTACGGTAATCATAGGTGTGATGTGGGCTTTTGGATTTCTAGGATTACTAGGATATGAGATCACAGTACTTACAGCTATTATCCCTCCGCTTATTATTGTGATTGGGATTCCTAATTGTATTTTCTTAATTAATAAATACCAGCAAGAATATAAAAATCACGGCAACCAAGTAAAGGCATTACAGCGTGTTATTACCAAAGTAGGTAATGCGACCTTGATGACTAACATTACCACGGCATCTGGATTTGCAACTTTTATTCTTACTGAGAGTTCGCTACTAAGCGAGTTTGGTGTTGTCGCAAGTATCAATATCATTGCTATATTTTTACTTAGCTTACTTATCATTCCTATCATTTACAGTTACATGTCGCCTCCTAAGGAGAAGCACCTTAAACACCTAGGTAAAACTTGGATAGAAGGGTTTGTAAACTGGATGGAGCGCATGGTACGTACAAGACGTACTGCAATTTATGGATCAAGTGTATTATTACTTGCACTGAGTATTATAGGTATATATCCTGTCTCTTATACACATCTCCGAGCCCACGAGACGGACTCCTATCTC
>CAJXSW010000013.1 GCA_913060645.1 uncultured Dokdonia sp.
GATCTACACTATCCTCTTCGTCGGCAGCGTCAGATGTGTATAAGAGACAGTCTTATTAAGAATTGCATGTAAAGAAATCGATGAGAGTGTTTATAAAATACTAGGAAAAGATGTGAATCTAAATTTTGTTTTCACAAAACCAAAAGGAAATGGTTGGCACTCAGTTATAAATTTAATATACAAGAATATTGAATCTTTTGATATTCCAGACTTATATTATATAGCACCTGTATTAGAGGAATGGAATAGTAAAAACAGTAGAGGAGAATCAAGTAAAAAAGCTGGATTATTTGCTTTATACTTTTACAAAAAAATACAACTAAATGAAGAACTGTTTTATGAGGAAAACTCTTTAAACGTATTGATAAAAATTATTACTCAAAGTGGTCATGAATTAAAAAATGAGTTATCTATAATATTTGAAGAAATATTAAAAAATAATTGGTCTAACCATAGTGACCCTTATTTTGATTTATGTATGTTCATTTTAAAGCCTGAAATAGAGACTATTCAGGTTCTAATGACTCTTCCTGAATATGTGATAAAATTAGCTGACTTATTTTGGTTAAAATCAACCGATAGATCAGGATATCACAGTAGTATAGGTGTAGAACAATATTATTCAATAACAACAAATTTAAAGTACGATTATTCTCCTGCAAGTGCATTACAGACTCCTATTAATTACTTGCTGACTTTTTCTTTTGAAAGCACATTAGATTTTATAATAAATTTCACAAATAAAACAGTTGAGTATTATGTGAAATCTGATTTTAATGACAAAATTGAAGAAGTCGAAATTCAATTATCAAATAAAATAAAAGTTAAACAATATATAAGTCATTCTCTATGGCATTTGTATAGAGGTAATAGCTCTCCAATAACTCCATATCTCTTACAATCGATTCACATGGCTTTGGAAAAGCAACTTCTATACATAACAAAAAATAATAAATCAGAGGTCATTGAAAGTTGGTTACTGTATTTAATAAAAAAGTCGAAATCTGCTTCAATAACTTCTGTTGTAACAAGTGTTGTGTTAGCTTACCCAGATAAATTATTTAATGTTGCTAAAGTTCTATTCAGTTGCCAAAAATTATTTCATTATGATAATTCTAGAGCTGTCTCTGAATTTCAAGTTAAAAGTTTATACTCGATAGGTTATGGATTAATGCGCGAAAACAAAAAATATTCAGATGAAAGAATAAAAACATGTGATGATTCTCATAGAGGAGATTCATTGGAGACATTAGCTTTAAACTATCAGTTATTCAGAACGGAAGAAATTAGCGAAGAAGAATCCAAAAATAGATTAGAAATAATTTGGGATATTATAGATAACTTTCATAAAAAGTTACCTACAAGGGATAAAGAAACTGATAAAGATAAAACTACAAGGCTTTTATTAGCAAGGCTTGATAAAAGAAAGATGAATATATCTACCGAAGTACAAGGTGATAAAATATTATTGAGTTTTAATCCTGAAATTGATGAAGAGTTGAAAAAACATAGTGAAGAGGCTGTAAAAGAAAGCCTATTTATGATGAAGTATTCAGCACTAAAATTATGGTCAACTTTCAAGCTTAAAGGAGACAAAAAACAAGAAAAATACGAGCAGTATGATAATGACTGTAAGAAAGTATTAAGTGAAACTAAAGAAATTTTAAATGGATTAAAAAATGAGGATTACCAATTTCACCTTTTTAATAGTTCAATTCCAGCACTCACTTGTTCAGCCCTTATTCGTTTTTACAGTAATGAATTAACGAAAGAGGAAAAAGAATTTTGCAAAGAAATAATACTTGAATATGCAAGTGCTCCCTTTCAAGATGGATACAATTATCAAGTATCTGATGGTGTTGAAGAATCAATTTCTTCTATTCCTTTTTTAATTAATCTATTTCCTGGTGAAAGTAACAAACTCAATTTGATGTTGTTTTTAGTCCTAATGGATAATCGAACAATAGGTCATCAAGTTAGGTTTTGCAATTTTTCAATAAAAGCTTTTGCTAATCACTTATGGGCTATTTCCTCTTTTAACGCCTCAAAAATATTACAATGTTTTTTAAAATTCAAACCTTTATTTAATACTATTAAAGAAGAGAAATCTACAAAAGAAGATACGCCTTATAGCAGAACAAGGGTTTCATATCAAGAAATTGCGAAAGAGTTTTACGAGCAATACGAAAAAGAACTTGAAGAAGCATTTAATATGGACGGTGAATTAGTCGATTTTAAAATTGACAATTATACTCTACAAGATTTAGATATTATTTTTCAATTAATACCTGTAAAAACCAAAGATGAAACTTTACTTAATTATGTTTCAGAAATTATATCATCATTAAGCGACAAATTAATAAAAGACAATAGATATAGAGACCGAGATAGAAGTCAAGATATTGATTCTTCATTACGATATAGATTCCTTAAAAAATACGCATACTTTGTATTATACAGACCTGTAAATGATATCACCAGATTCATCCAACCATTTATTGATAACTTTCAAATAAATGATGAAATGAAATCATTTTTTGAGCAATTTATTTGGGCTGAAGATAAGATAAATCAGTACGAACAGTTTTGGGTTGTTTGGGAATCTTTTTATCCTAAAATAATAGAATTTGGCAAAGATGGAGGTGGACATTACTATAATGGCATTATTAAAACTTACTCATTAGCATGGGATAATTGGAGAGAAGATGTAAAAGATTGGAATAGCTTAAAAGAAAGGGAAAAATTATTTTATAAAAAAATAGTTAGAGACTTAATTGATAATCCAGCTGTGCTTAACTCTATTGCTCAATTTTTAAATCAAATTGGAAGTGACTTTATAGAAGAAGGGATATTTTGGATAAGCCAGTTAGTTAGAAAAAACGAAAACAAAAAAGTAGGAGTAAATACTGTTTACTATACAGCAAGATTAGTTAGAAAATATATTTATTTGAATAGAACTAAAGTTAAGCACAATGTAAAAATTAAGGCAGAGATATTAATTATTTTAAATTTCTTAATAACTAAAGGCTCTGTGAATGCATATCTCTTAAGAGAAGATATATTATAACATATTCATTCTCTAAATCGCGTAGAGCTATTTGGTTTTATTTGTTGGCGCATCAAAACATAATAATTCAGTAGTTATGTTGATTAGAAGTAACGATAAAACAAAGTATTTTACGACTGTAAGTGTTGATCAATCCCCAAAAGAGCTTGACATCATTACTCACAGGTTTTTAGTTATAGAATTTCGTTAATATTCTAAAGTCTACTGTAGCAGTAAGTCCGTAAAACGGCTGTTACATAACTGCTGACGATATAGACCTAAAGGCGCTATATCTGCATCTATGTAAAATAGAACAGAAAAAGTTCTATTCGCCGTTTTACTCATATATCAATTTGTACTATAATTTATATTATGTCAAATAGAATATTTAATAACACAGCGTTTAGTTCTTTACTTCCCTTAGATATCCTCTTTAAACTAAAATCGCTCTAATTTTTATTAGAGCGATTCATTCAACTTTGAGCAAGTGATTTATACGTGCTGCTTTTTACTTTCGCGAAAGCGTACCACTCATTATAATTAATCTATAGTTTCTGTAATACCGCAAGTTTTTTCTTTGCCGTTGGTACGAGTGCATTTGTAGGATCTTGTTTTATAAGCTTTGTATAATTTGCAATTGCTTTATCAGTTTGTTGCATTTCTTCTTGTGCGCTTGCAAGACTGTATAATGCTCCCGTAGACGCTGGATACATATTGGCTACCAGTTCTAAAATAAACAATCCGCCTTCTTTATTACCACCTGAAAATAGTCTGTAGCCAGCTGTACCAAATTCATCTTGAAAATCATAGTATTTATATCTTGGATCTTTTGCCACTTGTATCCCCACAGATTTTACCTCTGCAAATTTACCTGCGGTAAATAACTCCGTGAGATAATCCATTGGGTTTAAAATAGCTCCGGTCTCATTATAATTGAGCGCTACGTCAAGCACGGGATCTTGATTTGTAAAATACTCCTCAGATGTCATCGCTACAGCTAGATGTGGTATGGTCCAGTCTTTATTATCCCACTGAGATCTATCTTGCCACCAGGCAAATGAGAGATATGCGTTGAGTCCAGAGTTAGGTAAAGTAACGCGTCTAGTATCGCCATAAAAGTTTATATTTTCGGCAGTGGGCTCTCCTACTATAATTGCCTCTGTGTACTGCTCTATCTCATTTGTAAGATTTTGACAAGCAGAAAAGGTGTTACGACCTATAATATAAAAGAATTTACCACGGCTATTTATCTCAGGTCTTGCCATAAGTCCTTTTATGAGGGGTTTGTTGTTATAATTATTTCCACCACCGTTGAGACGCACGTCATACACAAGCTTCTGTACGTCTGTCTTATCTATAAACTCAAAAAGACGTTTATAAAAATCGTGTAGCGTTTCTTCATCATCGTGAAAAACGGAGCTCTGACGCACATACAAGGTTTTTGTACCTGGTATCATTTCAAAATAATACAGCTTGTCGTTAAGATGTTTTAAATAAAATGGAGTCACATCTTGCGCTCTACCACTCTCCCACTGCTCACTAGGGATTGTAAAGCCATAATCTCTTGATAACTCTTTAAGCGGTATCGCATTAAGGATATGGGTAAATTGTTTTCCATCCTTTTCTAATGTGAGTGTAACTGCCGTGCTGTATCTAGGTATTACTCCTTGAGCGTGCAATACTGCAGGCACGGTGAGAAAACGCATCCCGTAGGCTTTTAGATATGATTCATTTTCTACTGGTACAACGGCACGTACTTTTTCTATGGCTTGTAATACTGGTACAGTTCCTATTTTGAGAACTTTGGCGCCTATAATGGCTGCGTTTTCTTTAGTTGCCCCTTCTACAAATACACCGTCTTCAAAATGATATAGATTTACAGGCAGCACTCCTTGTGATGCAACCGTACTAAAAGGTACTTGCGTGTGACCGTACTCAAAGAGTGACACCATACGACTTAACCCTACTTTTACCTCGTGCTCTTGCATCGTAGGGATTTTATTATAAAATGCATCTGCGGCCGCATTCCATTTTTCGGCAGTGACTTTTTTAAATAAGAAGGGGTATTCCTTATGTACTGTTTCTTTTAGATAAGTTAGATCTTCTTGCCACTGTGCAGCGGTAAGAGCCTCCTGAGCAAAAGCGCTTGCACTGCATAGTAGTACTAAGAGTGTAAGGCTAAGTTGTTTTATGATGGTCATTGGTTCGTTTTTTGATTTATATAAGAGACCACAAATAACACACAATGTTACACCACCGCCACATGATATGCCCTGAACAGTCACAATTCACTCCCGAACTGTAACTCATTCATTACAAACTGCTTTACAGGTTTAAAAATGCCTTTTTACGCTTTCGCGAAAGCGTTATAACAACATTATTCGGCATCTAAGTCAATAAATCCATCATAGCGAATGCTTGTGCGCTGCACGCTGTTTACAGAAATCTGAACTTTCTTGGTATTAAAAAATTCTATAAACACCTCATAGGTTTCAGCATCTTGAGATATAGAAAATTTCATTTCTGTGCGATCTGTTTTCTTGTCTTTGGTAATTTCAAAAGATTTAGGAATTCCAGAAAATTCCACACCGTTTGATGAGTTATAGCCACCGCCCATCCTGCGCTCGCCATAATACGGTAAATAAGCGCTCACGCTATCATTATGGATTTTAAGAAAGTTACCATTACCCAGTAAATTGATGCGGCTACCGCTATTACCAGCCCCTAGCCCATTGTTTACTGCTAGTTGGTTGAGCACATTACTTGCCAGCGGGTATGCCCAGGTTGCTGTAATATCAATCTTGCGATTGTCTATTAATTCTTGCACACTGCTTGCTGTTGCCAGCTCTTGCTGCGTCATGGGTTCCTTAGTTTTACATGCGATTGCGAGTATAAGAAACGGGATGATGATGATGTATTTCTTCATAAGATGCAGTTTTATTAGATAGGTAGCAAAAACTATTCCTTTGTGGGGTGTTAACACGGTGTTAGATTTTACATAAAACGACCATCGCTCGTAAGGCATTCTTGTACTTTTGCCGAATGCAAAAAACGAAAGGATCGCAAATAGAATTTATCGCACTTATGGCGGCTTTAATGTCTGTCACCGCACTATCTATTGATGCCCTACTTCCAGCACTTGATATTATAGGTGTTGCGATACAAACCAAAACTCCCGCCGATAATCAGTTACTCATAAGCATGATTTTCTTAGGTCTAGGACTGGGACCACTCGTCTTTGGACCACTAGCCGATGCTAAAGGTAGAAAATCTTCTGTTTACTTTGGGTTTACCGTCTTTATAATCGCTTCATTTATATGTATGTACACACGTAGTTTTGAAGTAATGATATTAGGCAGGATATTACAGGGCATCGGACTTTCGGCGCCGCGTACGATCTGTGTTGCCATCATAAGAGACCTTTATGAAGGTGATTATATGGCGCGTATCATGTCTTTTGTGACTGTAGTTTTTTTACTTGTTCCTATAATCGCTCCCGCTATGGGTAAAGTGATTCTTGACATCTGGAACTGGCAAGCGATTTTCTTAGTACAGGTAATAATAAGCCTCTTTGTAATGCTATGGTTCTGGAGGCGCCAAGAGGAAACACTCAAACCAGCAAATAGAATTCCTTTCTCTATGGAGCGTATCTCTAGGGGATTCCGCGAAACCATAAAATACAAGCGCACCATGGGATTCACGATTATACAAGGTTTTATTGTAGGTTCGTTTATTGTGTACATAAGTGCTAGTCAGCAAATTTTCCAAAATCAATATGGCCTCGTAGATGAGTTTCCTTACATTTTTGCCGGTCTTGCCTCGGCTATAGGCGCTGCCATCTTACTCAATGCCAACTTTGTCGTGCGTTTTGGGATGGAAAAAATAGTCACTGGTGCCCTCATAGGCTTCTTTGTGGTGTCCTTGTTATATGTAATTTTATTTAATGATGTGTTGCATCCTTCGGTATATGTACTCATAGGGTTCTTTGCGATGCAGTTTTTCTGTATAGGTTTTATGTTTGGTAATCTTAGAGCACTAGCGATGGAGCCTGTAGGCCACATTGCTGGTATAGGAGCGGCAATTACGGGTCTTATTTCTACACTTATGGCAGTTCCCATCAGTACTTTTATAGGTCGTTTTATTGAGGAGACCACGCTCCCACTCTTCATTGGTTTTTCTTCGTGTGCCGCAATATCACTCTGTATTCTGTTCTGGATAAAGAAAAAGGCTCCAAGAACGGTTGTCTTGAAGCCTTAATATAATTGTAGTGGTTATTAGTACGCTTTCGCGAAAGCGTAACTCCATAATCACTCGTTCCAAACTGCAGCAGCCTCTTCTCCAAGAAACTGTTGCATGTTAAACTCTTGATCACGTGCCTCAATATCTCTAGCATAAAACATATCGCTATAGATAAAGCCAGCATCTTTTGCCATGGCAGCAGAAGCTCCGTAATAAATATGCTGAAATCGAGCCCATCTCGCTGCGCCTAAACACATCATGCAAGGCACGCAACTCGTATACAAATCACAATCTGAAAGATCCTTTGTACCCAGTACTTTACAAGCTAGCTGAATACAGCGTAACTCTGCATGCTGCGTAGGATCTTGCGATCCTCCCACGAGATTATGACAAGCCGCAATGACTTGCCCAGAACGAACAATGACGGCGCCAAAAGCGCCGCCACCGTCTGTATCTTTACCTTCTCGCGCTAGCGCAATGGCTTGCTGCATAAAAGATGACTGATAACTCATATTATTCAGTTTCTGCTAGTAAAATAGACTTAGCATTTACAAATTCTTTAATCCCGAATCCTCCGTGCTCTCTACCATATCCAGAGTCTTTTACTCCTCCAAAAGGCATCATAGGCTGTGCAAGTCCGTAAGAATTAATGAATATCATTCCTGTATCGAAGTGCTCTTGTGCTAGCTTTACTGCTGCTTTTTCATCTTTAGAGAAAATTCCTCCTCCTAGTCCAAAACGGCTATCATTTGCTATGCGCATTGCATCTTCATTATCTTTTGCTTTAATTAAAGAAGCTACTGGGCCAAAGAGTTCGTCATCATAAGCTGGTTGTCCAGGCTGTACGTTACTTAGTACCGTAGATGGGTAGTAATATCCGCTACCATCTGGTATTTCTCCTCCAGTTTCAATCTTTGCTCCTTTTTCCACACTTTCTTTTACTTGGTCGCTTAGCAACTCTTGTAAATCTTTACGAGCAATAGGTCCGAGTTGTGTTCCCTCTTTATTAGGATCTCCCATAACCACATCTTTCATTCCTTGTACGAAACCTTCCTTAAATGCATCATACACCTTATCTACTACGATAAAACGTTTTGCTGCAATACAAGTCTCACCATTATTTATGATTCTACCTTGTACACAAGCTTTTACAGCTTCTTCTACATCTGCATCATCAAGTACGATGTATGCATCGTTACTTCCCAGCTCTAACACTGTTTTCTTAATTGATGCTCCTGCAGTTTTTGCTATGATTTTTCCTCCAGCAGAACTTCCTGTAAATGTCACTCCGCGTACTTTATCATTGCTTATCACCTTATCAGACTGTGCGTGATCTATCACAAGTACCTTAAAAAGTCCTTCTGGTACGCCAGCTTTAAGTAATAGCTCTTCTATCATTAATGCACTACCTGTTACATTCTGAGCGTGCTTTAATAAAATCCCGTTACCCGCTAGTAAGTTGGCAATGGCAACTCTAAGTGGTTGGTACGTTGGGAAATTCCACGGCTGGATACTATATATAACACCTTCTGGAGAAAAGTTGATAATTCCTTTTCCACCATCTAGTAGTGTTCTTTCTATAGGTTGTAATTCTTTTACTCCGTTTTCGGCAGTATATTCTGTGATAGCAATACAAAGGTCAATCTCACTTTTTCCTTGCTCAATGGTTTTACCCATCTCATCGGTCATGAGTTGTACAAGTTGATCTTTATAATTTTTAAGTTGCTCTCCTATATTCTTTATTACAGTGGCTCTATCGTCAAGCGATTGCATTTTCCAGTCATTAAAAGCGTCGTGACAGTTGTCTATCGCTTCTGTAACCTGATCATCTGTAAAATATGTATACTCCTTAATTGATTGTTCGGTATGAGGATTTATGGTTCTAAAACCTCCTTTTATTTCTCTTTCCATTGGTAATGTTTTTTTTGTTGTTGTAAAATTACGGGGAGACTACATGCTGAGAATGCACTTTAATAGTATTTAAGAGTTGTCTTTAGAGAAGTTTAACGAGTAAGGTATCATCTCTATAATAGGAAAGAGCCACTACCTTATATGTGGTAGTGGCTCTTTATCAAGGGGTTTATCTTAAAAAAACTTACAAGTATTATATAAGTCTTACTCATTATCTAAAGTAACGTCTCCGTTACCTTTAATCTCAAATTCTTCTTTTGGGATGGTACGATTAAAGTTTGAAGATCTTCTGTGTGCGTCTTGAAAGTCTGCGTGCTTTTTGTTTTGTGTAGTATTCATAGCTTTATGTTTTTTTTGATAAAAGTATTTTAAAGCATCATAGCTAGTTGTTAATCAAAATGCTAATTCAGAGTTATTTAACGTTTTGAGCTACCGATGCTACAATGCCGTTCTCTGGTTCTGAAACATAAATAACTACTGTAATATCGTCATCCTTTGCTACCCACGAAGGAATACTTAGAACCACATCTTGCTGATAATAAGAAGCTTGTTCTTTTTTGAAATTTGCAACGATGTGCGTATTTTTTAAGGTTTTATTTCTGTTTTCTCCTCTATTTACAATGGTCGTTTTTTCCTTTACAGTGAGAGCATACATAATTATAGCATTATCTGGAAGCTCTTTAAAACTTGCTTGAATAGTAACACCTTGCGCCACACGCGCTACTGAAGCAATAGTAACTGCTGACTTATCAATACGACTAGTTTCACTAGCTACTGCTCCCCTTAGCTCTCTTTCATTAGATCCTACCACATGATTACGACCATTAATAACTGCTTGAGGAGTATAAACGCTCCTTATATTAAAAGTACGACCATAATCATATTGGTGATTTGTATTACTAGCAGATGCGTAAGGATCTTTCCAGCCTATATAATCCCAATAGTCTACATGATAAGATAGAATAATAACGTCCTCCTTAAGTTCTTCAGATAGACGAGCTATTAATTTATCTGCGGGTGGACAGCTACTACATCCTTGTGATGTAAATAATTCAATCACCGTAGGAGATTGACCGATTGCTGTAAATATTGTGCTTAATAATAAAAACGAAGTGAGCAGTATTGATTTCATAGGAGCCATTTTATAATGGGTCGAGAGTAGATAGGTTCCATTACATAGCCATTATTAGAATTAAAACGAAACAATAGCAACAACGCTGATGCAATCAGTTTTTACCAATTTACAAAACTGTTATTCAGCAGATTAAGTGTTTTGTGGATTTAAAATTTTCGCGAAAGCGGTACTACTACCCTACTTGGTATAGGGTGCTTTTTAGACTTTGGCACGCTACTTGTAATTATCTAATCGTGAACATCAATCCACACAATTAATTAAAAACTAACATTATGAAACATCTTGCATTATTATTTATAGGACTACTTACCTTCTCGGCAAGTACCTATGCAGCAGAAGAAGATACATCAATACGACGCGGTACCGTATATGACGGTAGCAAGTATATTTTTGTAGAAAACGGTATCGAATTTTCAGTATTTCCAGATGGAGAGTTTGATTTTTATATACCACAGTATGTAGAAGGAGTAAGTCTTTCTGTAAACGCTGGGCCAGTAGGCATAAGCTTTAACACAGGTTTTGACTATGATCCATATGTACAGTATGATGAGTATGGAGCTGTGATTCAAGTAGAAGACACTCCGCTTTATTATGATAATTACGGACGCTTAGCACAAGCAGGTGACGTACGTATCAACTATAGAGACAACAGAATATCTCGTGTAGGAGGACTACAGATTTATTACAACAACCGCGGATTATTTTCTCACTATACAGGCTTCATCAACGTGTATAACAGAAACTATGTATTCCATCCATACCACAACTATTATTACAGACCAGTTTTTAACAGATGTCTAGTATTTAATACACCATATAGAAGATATTACACACCAGTACGTTATAACTATGCATTCCATAGAAACAATTATAGCAGAGGTTACAACCGTGGGTATGCAAATGCTCGCCGTGACTTTAGACGTCCAGATAGAGGTCGTGTAGCTCACAATAATGGTAGACGTGATAATGTAGACCGTAATAACGCTCGCTTTACAAGAGCAAATACAGGACGCGTTGCAAGTCGTGCTAACACTACTACTACAAGAAGAAATAATACTTCTGCACGTAGAACATCTAGCGCAAATACATCAAGTAGAAATGGTCGTGTGGCACAATCTACTAGTCGTAATGGTGCACAACGCGGTACAGCAACGACTACATCAAGAAGAAGTACAGATAAACGTGCTGTAATCTCTAATCGTAATGAAACACAACGAGGAAGACCTACAGTAGCTACTACACCTAGACAACGCCCTACGGCATCTTCTAGATCTGGAAATAGCGTACGTAAGAGTACTCCTAGAACTACAAGACCTACAACGCGTACTACAAATAGAAGTACTAAGTCTGTAGCAACAAATAGAGGATCACGTACACAGTCTAAAGCTGCACCTCGTACCTCACAAAAAAGAGCGGTATCTACTAAGAGTAGAAGCTCAAGTAAAGTTAACACTCAGCGATCTTCATCTCGTAAAGCTGCACCGCAGCGCACGAGCAGAAGCTCAAATAGCAAGTCAAGTAGGAGCACATCTACGAGATCTAGAAGAGGATAAGAATTAGATTTTTGGTTGGTTAGTTTGGTAGACCCTAGTTGCTATAAGCGCTAGGGTCTTCTTTTTTTTATAACTTAGCTACTATTAACCATAAGTGTCTAAATATGAGAATTTTAAACGTATTACTTGTTCTGGTAGTGCTTACTGCCAGTTGTAAAAAGAAAAAGAAATCTAACACCACCACTAGTCCACCCATTACTTCTACGAGCAATAGACCCAGTGATAGCGCTAGAGAAGCTGCCATCTTACAGCTCGTAAATGACTACCGAGACTCTCTTGGCATAAGTACCCTGAGAAGCACTACCCTATCTCAAGCCCAAGCCCTTGATCACACTAATTATATGGTAGACAAGCGGCTTATGAGTCACGATAACTTCTTTAAGCGTAGTGATTACTTAAAGTACAAAGGCGCCACCGCTGTGAGTGAGAACGTAGGTAAAGGTTACCGCACGGCTCAAGGTGTTGTAAACGGCTGGCTCAATAGCCCCAAGCACAAAGCAGCTATAGAAAGTGATGCCACACATACCAGCATTGCGTCCATACAAGATGCAAACGGGATATGGTACGACACGCAGCTTTTTTTAGACTTTTGAGATAATTACGCTTTCGCGAAAATGTGACCACTCAATTTCAGTATCTTAGGAACTTCAAAAACCATAATAACCAATGATTAGATCCCTTACCATTACCGCTTGTATACTAGCGATGTTTTCTTGTCAAGAAACAAAGAAAAAAGAAGTAGCACCACCAAAAGAAATGACGGAGGCCGAAGTACTAGCAAAAGCGAAAGAAATACACAGCAACGTGATGACGCTAGACACGCATTGCGATATAAACGTAGATAACTTTACAGACACCGTAAACTATACACAAAACCTAGCATCACAGGTAAACTTACCTAAAATGCAAGAAGGTGGTCTAGACGTGCCGTGGTTTGTAGTATATACAGGTCAAGGAGAGCTTAACGAAGAAGGTTATAAAGCCGCCTATGAGAATGCAATGTCAAAGTTTGATGCCATTCATAAACTCTGTGAAGAGATTGCTCCAGAGCAAATCCAGCTGGCTACGACTTCTCAAGAAGCAAGAGATATCTGGAAATCTGGTAAAAAAGTAGCAATGATTGGTATAGAAAATGGATATCCAGTAGGAACAGATGTTTCTAATGTAGAGAAGTTCTATAATCTAGGAGGTCGTTATATGTCACTAGCACATAATGGGCATAGCCAGCTAAGTGATAGTAACACCGGTGAAGCCGATGATGTATGGCTGCACAATGGATTGAGTGACTTAGGAAAGGAAGTTATTGCAGAGATGAACCGTGTAGGGATGATGATAGATGTATCACACCCTAGCAAGGAAGCCATGCGCCAGATGATTGAGCTAAGTGAGACACCTATTATAGCTTCTCACTCTTCTGCTAGAGCATTATGTAACCATAGCCGTAATCTTGATGACGAGCAATTGCAATGGATGCAAGATAACGGTGGCGTAGTGCAAACAGTAGCTTTTAAAAGCTACTTAAACACAGAAAAAAATGACGCATACCAAGCTGAAGCAAATCAAGTCATAAAAAACATCGCAGATTCTCTAGGAGTTACATGGCTAGATCGTACTGCAGCAAGAGCATTACCAGAAGCCGAAAGAAAAGCGTATTACAAAACCTATACAGACGTGTTACTTCCTGCACAGCAGAAGAAACTGGCAGAACGCACAGACCTTCCTCCTGCCGTAGACGTGACAGACTTTATAGATCACATCGATTACCTCGTAGAAAAGATAGGAATTGACCACGTAGGTATCTCATCAGACTTTGATGGTGGTGGCGGTGTAGAAGGCTGGAGCGATGCGTCAGAAACTATGAATGTAACTATAGAGCTTGTGCGTCGTGGTTATACACAAGAAGAAATCGAGCAACTATGGAGTGGTAATTTACTACGTGTTCTTGATGAAGTGCAAGCATATGCCGCAGAGCAGAAAAGCTAATTTCTCATTATAGAAATTAATCATTCTCAAAAATAAAAGAGCCCAGAAGTTTATACTTCTGGGCTCTTTTTATAAATATACTATGGTAGTTTCTTACAGAGATTACATATCTCGTTCTCTACATATCTGGTTAACTCTAAGCTTTAACTTACGCTCATAATCTTCTTGTAACCAGTCTCTATAGTTTTTAGTATTATTCATAATACTATATGAATATAAACGCACACGGTAAGCGATATCATCCTTTAACTTACGTGCAAGGATTCTAGCATCAAAAACATCTTCACTATTTTCAATCACCATTTCTGCATGTTGCTCGATGGCATTTTCTAATGCTGTTTTTGCTTTAAGTCCCTCTTTAATTACACGTTTGTATTCCTTCTTGATATCAAAATAAACATTCTTAGTATTTGCAAATTCCTTACGTAAATCTGGAGGCATCACATAAGTAAAGTTGCGTTCTATCTCCTCATCTGCAATTAGGTTTTCAAGATAGAAATCTGGGTATGCAAAAATCTCTTTCCAGTCTATTGGTGCTTCCCAAAGTCCAAAACGCGCTGCATTATTTCCTAAATCAAGTACCTTAAATGTAGTTTTACCTGGAGCAATACGTGATCCACGACCTATCATCTGGAAGTATAAGGTAAGTGACTTTGTTGCTCTGTTTAAGATAATAGTATCCACCGTAGGTTCATCAAAACCAGTAGTAAGAATACTTACAGAAGTAAGTATAGCATCTGGAGTATTTTTAAACCAGTCTAAGATTTCTGTTCGTTCCTTAGCACTATTAGTGTTATCTAGGTGGCGTATGTCATAGCCTGCCATTTTAAACGTCTCATAGACGTAGCGAGAGGTATTTATACCATTATTGAAGATAAGCGTCTTCTTACCTTTAGATTGATCTTCATAAGCGCTCAAAAGCTTTTGCTGCATGATGGTATCTGTGTACAGAATGTCTGAAGACTTTACTGTATAATCACCATTAATACCAAGCTTAAGCGAACTCAACCCTACATTATAGCTTATTGTTTTTGCTTTAGATAAGAATCCTCTTTTTATCAAAGCAGGTATACTCTCCCCTATCAACAGTTCGCTATAGTTGTCTTTCATAGGCAACTTAATATTAGAACTTAGTGGAGTTGCAGTTACGCCCAAAATAAAGGCCTTATCAAAGTAGCTGAAGAGTTTTCTAAAGGAGTTATAATGCGCCTCATCAATAATAACAAGACCCACATCGTCCATATTCATCTGTTCCTCTTGCAATCTGTTAGTAAGCGTTTCTACCATCGCCACATAACACATGTAATCATCACCTTCTTCTAAGGTCTTAACGTCACTACTTATGATCATGTTAGGAACCATAAATTCTGTAAGCATTCTTGAGGTTTGATTAGAAAGCTCAATACGGTGCGTGAGGATTACTACTTTCTTATTTGCTCTTTTTATGTAGTTACGAACTATCTCAGAGAAAATAACTGTTTTTCCACCACCAGTAGGTAGTTGATACAACAAGTTATAGTCTTCCGATGTACGATCCATTACGCTAAAAACAGCCTCAAGATCCTTGAGTTGGTAGTCGTATAATTCTTTTTCTGGAGTTTCTTTTTCTTGAATAGCGTCGCTCAAAAGTGTAGGTTTCTTCGGTTAAAAGTCAATCTTGCAAAACTAAGTGATTTTTATGCTTTCGCGAAAGCGTACTGCAAGAATTCTTGACACAATTTTAAAAATTATGCCTTATTTATTGAAAATGGACGAAAGAGAGTGTTTTTAAGATGGATCTGCTGCTTCGTCAAACAAATCTGCGTTAGGCCACTTACGTTCTTCTGCTAGTGAAACGATGTGTTCTATCCTCTCTCCTAGTTCTTCTAATAGATGATGATAAGTAACATACTGCACGAGTTCTTTAAAGGAATTGAGCATACTTTTATAAAACGCATCTGGAAGTCCTGGACTAGATTGCTCAAATGTTTGTGCAATCTCAATATTAAAAAGCATCACATCAGACAGTAGCAGCGGGTTCATTCCTAATGTTTTAAAGTGCTTGATATACTTTTGAGCAATAGAACGTCTTTTTCTAGGCCGTTTGCGTCGTGTAGGGAAATACTCGTTGCTTATTTTAATTTTTGCTTCGTCTACGAGCTTATCTTCTTTAGGGTTAAAAACAAAGTCATAATAGGTCTTCACCTCAGGTATACGTTCATAAAGCTCCATAATTTGCTCTTGAAGCTCTGCATTGCTTAATGTAGAAATTTGCTTTTTTAACGCCCGTTTGCTCATTGCTAATTGATTACTTATTGCGAATTTATAATAAAAAATAGTCGTAAAAAGCGAATCAAAAACCTATTTTTGCAACTATACCAACTTCATATATAAATCATCATTTTACAATGAATACACTTCAAGATAGTAAAGCCGTAAACTTGATCAAAAAACTCATAGGAGATGTTGCTCAAAACGGAATTATAACAAATACAGTAGTTGAAGACCTTAAAACGCTTCGCCCTCATACTATTACAGAGCAACTACCTTTATTAGCCAAAGCTACACGCCTTGCTGCTGAACATATAGAGGAAACAGGAACTTTTGCAATTCCTATCCCTGCAGATGATGACATTGAAGATGAAAATGAAGAAGTGATTGCAGCTGCAGATCCTGCGGAAAGCACTCCTGAAGAAAGCCTACACTACTTCTTTTGCTTGATAAGAGATGTAGATAAAAAAACAAATGAAGACGAATTACGTGAGTACGTAAAGGCGTTAAGAGAGTACTAGTATACAATTACTCTTTATACATATCATAAAAAAGCCACTCAATTGAGTGGCTTTTTTATGATATATAAGTTTGTACTTCAAGTTGTAAATGAGAACTTTAATCAAATTTCTTCTCAATACTTTGCCCTATTGAAGAGCTTTTAAAAACGTATGTATATAACCACATTAGTGTAAAAGAAGGAATGATGTCTAAACCAGGCACAATCTCCTCTACAAAGGTGATAACACCTCCTACTTTTCCTGCAGCGCCTTTATACAATCTTGTCATGAGCCATCCAGATAATGGTGCCCATACCACGTCAGACATATCTCCTATTACCGGAAACACCCAACTTGAGGTAACAATACCTAAGACGTCAATAAGAAGTCCAATTAATAAAAGCTTGTATTTATTTGTTTGATTATCCATAAGTATATTAAATATAATACTTTAAACTAATCAAATAACATTCCAAAATTATTAATCTAGAGTAGATGAAATCAATTTGAGAAATTCATTACGAGTTTCTTGCTTTTCAAACTGTCCTCTAAAACCTGAAGTGGTCGTTGTGGAGTTTTGCTTTTGTACACCTCTCATCATCATACACATGTGAGACGCCTCAATGACCACAGCAACACCCTTAGGATTTAATGTCGAGTTGATGCATTCTAAAATATCATGTGTAAGCCTTTCTTGTACCTGAAGTCTTCTTGCAAACACATCTACAATACGTGGTAGTTTACTTAGCCCTACGATGTGACCATTAGGAATGTATGCAATATGAGCCTTACCGAAGAAAGGGAGCATATGATGCTCACACAATGAGTAAAGCTCTATGTTCTTTACGATAACCATATCATCATAATCCTCTTTAAACATCGCTCCTTTGAGTATAGCAGCTGGATCCATGTCATATCCAGAAGTAAGAAATTGCATTGCTTTTGCCGCTCTCTCTGGTGTTTTTACAATACCTTCTCTAGTGGTGTCTTCTCCTAAGTTTTTAATAATTGAGGTGAAATTATCTTTTATTTCGTCTGTAACTTCAATGTTATACTCTTCAAAACTTCTATATGGCATGGGAGATATTTATTTTTGTTTAATCAAATATACTATTTATTAAACATTTTTATTTCTCTATTTAACTTTTTATTTAGAGTTTTCTTAGAATGACACGGTTAGATTTGTCAAGCCAATCAAACACATGCTATGCGCATTTTTCTATTTGGGATATTCTCCCTGTTTTTACTATTGCCCCATTTCCTTAAAGGTCAGCAAACTAAAACGCTTAATGCAGAGCGCATAAACACGCCACCTAAGATAGACGGTGTGCTCGATGATGCTGTATGGAAGTCTCTAGCTACTTATGATGGCTTTAACATGTTTGAGCCTGGGAATGTAGGAACGATTGAAGAAGACCAGCGCACAGAAATTAAAATGGCTTATGATGATAAGGCAGTTTACATAGCAGCCTACTTATTTGATCCAGACCCAGAAAGTATACCCAGTCAGTTCAGCCAGCGAGATCAAGTATTCTCACAAGCAGATCATTTTGTCGTTGCCTTAAATACTTATAATGATGGTATCAATGAAACTCGGTTTTATGTAACTAGCGCCGGAACGATAGGTGATCAACGTATTACACAGAACAACAGAGATTTTGGATTTAATGTAGTTTTTGAATGTAAAGTTTCTAGAGATGACAAAGGATGGTATGCAGAGTATCGCATTCCTTATAATGCACTTCGATTTCCAGAAGTAGCAGTTCAAGATTGGAGTGTGAATTTCTATAGAAGATTAGTAAAAAAGAATGAAACACATACATGGAATTTTATAGAACGTGGTGTTGGCAGGGACACGCAGTATAATGGTACAGTGACTGGTGTACGTGACATTGATCCACCAGTAAGGCTTACTTTTTTCCCATTTGCACAAACCTCTACTAATTTCTTTGATGGAAATAATGAAACCAACTTTACTGGAGGTCTAGATATAAAATATGGTCTTACAGATAGTTTTACACTTGACGCCCAGTTAATTCCAGATTTTGGCCAAGTAGCTTTTGATAATGTAGAGCTCAACTTGGGTCCTTTTGAGCAAACTTTTGGGGAGAATAGAGCATTCTTTACAGAAGGAATAGATTTATTTAATAAAGGAAGAATTTTCTTTTCAAGACGTATAGGAGGAGCACCTTCCGCCAGCCCTGAATTATTAGACACAGAGGAGGTGATATCTTCACCCTCTACTGTAAAGCTTGTAAATTCTGTAAAGATCTCTGGACGTACCAAAGGCGGTCTGGGTATAGGGTTTTTAAATTCAGTAGGTCAAGAAACCTTTGCTACCATAGAGAATACAACAACGACAGAGGTAAATGGCGTTGAAGTAATTGAAAAAAGTAAACGCAACGAAGTGGTAGAACCACTCACAAACTATAATGTATTTGTACTAGACCAACAGTTTAATCAAAACTCTTCTGTATCGCTTATTAATACTAATGTAACAAGAAGTGGCAGTAAATTTAGAAATGCAAATGTTACTGGTGGTGTATTTGATATAGCAGATAAAGGGAATAACTTTAGAGCATCTGGACGTGCAATTTTTAGTAACGTAAGGGAAGCCGGAGAAACCACTATCGGTTTTCTATCAGAATTTGACTTTAGAAAGATTAAAGGAAACTGGCGTTATCGTTTTGGTCATGACTTTGCAGATACTAAACTCAACATCAACGACCTAGGGGTGAACTTTAGAAATAACTTTAATAGTTTTGCTGTAGGTGGATCTTATGAGCTAATACAACCTAAGGGTAAATTTAATAGATATCGTTTTGATGTAACCGTAAGACATAGACGTCTATATGAGCCTAGTATTAAAACAAGAAACAGCATACGCTTTGATTCTTTTTTCTCAACAACAGAGCGCTTAGCTTTTGGACTTGACATGAGTCTCAACGGAAAGGATCAGGATTATTTTGAGCCAAGAGTAGAAGGAAGATTTGTCACCTTTGAGTCTAACCTAGGTAGTAGTGGATTTATCTCAACCGACTTTAGAAAGAAATTTGCTTTTGATTTAAGAGGTTCTGTGCGTTCGTGGTTTGGAAATCAAGATCAATTTAATCACAGTATAAATTTCTCACCACGTTATAGATTTTCAGATAAATTGCTCGTTATTTTATCATCTAATTACTCTAGTAGAAAAGACAACTTTGGATGGGTTGATAACACAGATACAGAGGTATTTTTGGGCCTTAGAGACGTAAAATCTTTAGAGAACAGAGTGAATGTAAATTATAATTTTGACCCCTATAAGGCGCTCAACTTAAGTCTACGTAACTTCTGGGCAGTATCAGATCACAGTAGTAATGTGTATTACCTATTAAATACTGACGGGTCGAGATCTCAAATAGATAACTATGATACCACCGTACAGCGTGATCCTAATGCAAACTTCAATATCTGGAATCTTGATGTGAGTTATCGCTGGCGTTTTGCTCCAGGAAGCGAAGCATCCCTACTCTATCGTCATCAGATTTCGAACTTTGATGAGCAATCCACTTTAGATTATGGACAGAGTCTTGGCAACTTATTTGATGAACCTCTTAACCACACGCTATCCCTTAGAGTTACTTATTTTATAGACTATAATAATGTCAAAGGCATCTTTAAAAAGACCGCCTAGTACGTTGGTAAAAAGGAGGTATTATAGTACTTTCACAGTCAATATTGTATTATGGTAAAGGCAGAACATATATCAAAAACTTTTGGAAACTTACAAGTCCTTAAAGACGTTGCATTAGACGTAAAAAAGGGAGAAGTAGTTTCTATTGTAGGGCAAAGTGGTGCTGGTAAAACTACACTACTACAGATTCTAGGCACTCTAGACATGCCCGATAACAATGCCCAAACACAACTTACCATTAACGGAAAATCACTAACAGGGCTTAAATCTAAGTTACTAAGCGCATTCCGTAATGAGCATATTGGCTTTATATTTCAGTTTCACCAACTACTTCCAGAGTTTACAGCTATGGAAAATGTGTGTATTCCTGCATTTATTGCCAAAAAAGATAAAGCACCCACAGAGGCCCGAGCAAAAGAGCTTCTTGACTTTTTGGGCCTGTCCCATCGCTATAATCATAAACCTAACGAACTTTCTGGAGGTGAGCAACAGCGAGTAGCAGTTGCTAGAGCGCTTATCAATAATCCTGCGCTCATACTAGCAGATGAGCCTTCTGGTAATCTCGATACAGAAAGCGCAGATCATCTTCATAAGTTGTTCTTTAGACTACGAGATGAATTTAATCAAACGCTTATTATCGTTACTCACAATGAAGAGCTAGCAGATATGGCAGACCGTAAGCTTGTAATGAAAGATGGCGAATTTGTTACTAGTTAACCTTAGTACGCTTTCGCGAAAGCGCACCACACCCCTACTACATAAAACATAGTAATACATGAATAAAAAGGATCTTAAAATCTTCTTGGACGAAAAAGCAATTCAATATGAGAATGGCGATTTTATTCCTCATGATCCTATTCAAATCCCTCATCAATTTGAACTAAAAGAAGATATCGAGATTGCCGCTTTCTTAACAGCTACTATTGCCTGGGGCAATCGCAAGAGTATCATTACGAATGCTACAAAAATGATGGAGATCATGGGGAATGCACCTTATGATTTTATCTTAAACTACGATCCAGATCAAGCGCACCTTTTTGATGGGTTTGTACATCGTACTTTTAATAGCGGAGATTTAGAGACATTTATAAGAGCATTACAGCACATTTATCTCAATCATGGCGGCCTAGAAAATGCTTTTAAGAAGGGAATCACAAGTGAAGGCCTACAACCCGCTATTTCAAATTTTAAGAAATTATTTTTTGAGGTCGAACATTTACCAAGAACACAAAAGCATGTGAGTGACCCACTCAAGAACTCTGCTGCAAAACGAATCAACATGTTTTTGAGATGGATGGTACGTGATGCAAATGCGGGAGTAGATTTTGGAATCTGGAAAACAATTTCTCCTAGTTTACTTTCATGCCCCTTAGATGTACATACGAGTAATGTAGCAAGGAAACTCAAGCTGCTTACAAGAAAGCAAAACGATGGAAAAACCTTATTAGAGCTTGATAAAGCCCTTAGAAAGATGGATCCTAAGGATCCTGTTAAATATGATTTTGCATTATTTGGATTAGGAGCGTTCGAGAAGTTTTAGTTATTCTCTATGCACCATAAGTATTATTTCTATAGAATATGATAAGCTATATTTAAGAAAGACTATTTTTGATTAAAATTATACTGTGATAGCACCTCAAAAGCCCACTAACGAAAGTAAACGTCTCGAAGTTTTAAAGTCGTATAATCTGCTTGATACACTTCCAGAAGATGCTTACGATACTATTACGAAGCTAGCTTCATATATCTGTAATACGCCTATATCACTAGTTACTTTGCTAGATGCAGATCGCAACTTTTTAAAATCAAGACGTGGGATAGATATCGCTGAGTCACCTAGAGATATTTCTTTTTGTGGTCACGCTATACTTGCAGAAGAACCTGTATTTATCGTAGAAGATGCTCGCCTGGATGAACGTTTTCAAGACAACCCACTTGTAAAGGATTTTAAAGCGATTTTTTATGCAGGTGTTCCTTTACGCACAAGTGATGGTTATGCGCTAGGTACTTTGTGTGTGTATGATCACAAACCAAGAACCTTATCCTTAGAAGAACAAGATGCTTTAAGAGGACTTGCAAAGCAAACAGTATTACTCTTTGAGGCGCGTAAACGCAATATAGACCTTGCAGCCGCACAAAATGAAACAGCACAGCGCAATGACCGTTTAGAAGATTTTGCACGATTAGTTGCGCATGATCTTAAGTCTCCACTAGCGAGTATAGAAGGTTTACTTAACCTTTTAAAAGAAGATTATCTCGGAGAGAATGATGAAGACTTTGCATTATATATAAAGCATTTAGATACTTCGGCTAAGTCTATGAGAGATTATATAGACGGGCTTCTCGAGTATTATAGGGCAGACACCCTACTTGCAACGAAAGAAGATACTACTCTTTTTACACTAGTTAAGGATGTAGCAGATTTACATAAATCTAGTAATGTTGCCATTAAGATTGAAGATGACTTGAAACTAGTCGCTGTTTCTGCAATTGCTATAGACCAGATATTGTCAAATCTCGTTGATAACGCCACCAAATACAATGATAAAGAGGCACCAACAATCCAAATAAGCGGAAACGAATCAAAAGACTTCTACACTATCTTCGTAAAAGATAACGGCACTGGGATTCCAGAAGACAAACAAGAAATCATTTTTGACCTCTTTAAAACTACTGGCACTAAAGATCGTAATGGTAGACAAGGATCTGGAATGGGTCTTGCAACCGTGCGCAAACTTGTGGAAGGATTGGGTGGTACTATTAGTGTTTCTTCTGTGGTAGGAGAAGGGAGTATTTTCACTTTTACCATTAGGCGATAAAGTCCGTTTTAAGTATTTTTGAACAAACTTAAAAACGCACATGCAGTTTAGACATCCAGAACTCCTTTACGCACTGTTCTTACTGCTCATCCCTATTCTCGTTCATTTATTCCAACTACGTAAGTTTAAAACAGAAGCGTTTACAAACGTTGCCTTTCTTCAAAAGCTCAACATTCAAACTCGTAAGAGTAATTCCATAAAAAAATGGCTTGTGTTATTGTCTCGTATGGCGGCAATTGCTGCAATTGTGCTGGCATTTGCTCAACCATTTATCACACAGTCAGATAGTGCAACGCGAGAAAAGGAAACTATCATTTACTTGGATAACTCATTCAGCATGCAAGCAAAAGGTCCTTCTGGACAATTGCTGCGCACGGCTACGCAAGATATTATTACTAATATTCCAGAGGATCAAACCTTCACTTTAATTACAAATACAGATACGTATAGAAACACCTCTATTAAAAATATGCGTAACGAGCTGCTACAACTACCATATGCAGCGTCACAGTTATCTGAAACTGCCGTAACACTCAGAGCACAGAAAGAATTTTCTAGAGACCAATCAAAGGATAAGAGGCTCATTATGATTTCTGACTTTCAGGATAATGGCGAGACATATCAGCTACAAACAGATGGTATAGAAAAACATTACGTGCAGCTCCAGCCTGTCATAAAAAACAATGTAAGTATAGATTCCGTTTTTATATCACAAAGAAAATCAGGAAGCATAGCCCTTACTGTAGCGCTTTCAGCAGGTGAAAAGAAAGATATAAATACTGCCGTTTCTCTATACAACGGTGATCAATTACTGGCTAAGGGAACAGCATCTTTTGATAGCGAACTAACGACTACCGTAGTTTTTGATATAGACACAAAAGAAGAAATCGCAGGGCGTATCGTGATTGAAGATCCCCTACTCGCTTTTGATAACACCATGTTTTTTAACATTAATAAAAGTCAGCCCATCAAAGTGCTTGCAATAAATGGTGCAAACTCAGATTATTTGTCACGTATTTTTACGGCTCCAGAGTTTGAGTATAAAAGCACAAACATTAAGAACCTTGATTATAGCAGCATACCAGAGTTTAATTACATTGTTGTAAATCAAGTTTCAGAAATAGGCGTATCTCTTAGTGGTGCTTTGAACGCTTTCGCGAAAGCGGGAGGAATCACCACCATTATTTTAGATCCAAATGCAGATGCCGCTAGTTACAACAATGCGTTAAGAGATTTAGGAAACTTTGAAATCTCACAAAGTGAAACCACTAAACGATTAGTAACCACCATCAACTATGACCATCCTGTGTATAAAGATGTGTTTGATGCAAGGATAAAGAACTTTCAATATCCGTCTGTTTCAAAATCCTTTGCTTTACAAGGTGGAGATGCGTTACTTCGTTTTGAAGATGGAAGTCCTTTCTTATCATATGCTTCAAATTTCTTTTTAATCTCTGGAGGTATAGACGTTGCAAATTCAAATCTCCAAAGTTCGCCGCTCATAGTCCCTACATTTTACAATATGTCGCGACAGAGCTTGCAGTTGCCACGATTGTATATGCCCATAGGTATAAACACAACATACGACATACCTGTCGCGCTTCAAGAAGATGATATTTTGAGTCTGGAAGACATGTTAGACCCCTCAAATACACTTATTCCTCTGCAACAATCTAAAGGAAATAAAGTGCAAATTACAACGAGTGACTCGCCATCTAAAGCAAGTATTTATAATATTAAACTAGCAGATAATACGGTACAGCAAGTCAGTTATAATTACAGTCGTAGCGAAAGCACATTACGATATGCTGCATTAAATACGGGTGCTACAGATCATTATAACAGCTCTGTAGAAGATCTTTTTGACGAATTCAAAACAGCAGATAGTGTCCAATCGCTTTGGAAATGGTTTGTTATTTTTGCTTTGTTATTCCTAGTACTAGAAATCTTGATTTTAAAATTCTATAAATGAAAGCACTCATAAAGAACGCCATAATTGTAGACAGTGATAGCCCACATCACGGTAGTACAAAAGATGTAAGAATTAAGGATGGCCTCATTATAGAAATAGGAGAACATCTAGAAAATACAAAAGGAGAGACGCTTATAGAGCGCGATAATCTCCATATATCACAAGGTTGGTTTGATAGTAGCGTGAGTATGGGACAGCCAGGATTTGAGGAGCGAGAAACTATAGATCACGGATTACAAGTTGCGGCGTTAAGTGGTTTTACAGCAGTAGCACTCAACCCAAATACCTACCCTATTATTGACACTAGCTCTGATGTTACTTTTGTAAAGAAAATGGCAGAAGGACATGCAACATCTCTTTTTCCTATAGGTGCGCTTACGCGAAATAGTGAAAGCGTAGACCTAGCAGAATTATACGATATGCAACAATCTGGGGCTGTCGCTTTTGGGGATTATCAAAAACCAATCGTAAATCCTAATCTACTTAAAATTGCTCTTCAGTACACGCAAGGATTCAATGGACTTGTTTTATCATTTCCTCAAGAGCAGAAAATTGCAGGAAAAGGAATGGTAAATGAAGGAGAAATAAGCACTCGAGTAGGTCTTAAAGGAATTCCCGCTATAGCCGAAAGTCTTCAAGTAGCAAGAGACTTACATATACTAGAATATGCTGGCGGAAGCCTGCATATACCTACAATTTCCACAAAGGCAAGTGTGGAACTTATAAAACAAGCTAAAACGAAAGGATTAGACGTTACTTGTAGTGTTGCAATACATAACTTGTACCTACTAGATACTGTTATAGATGATTTTGACACTCGTTATAAAGTTTTACCACCACTAAGAAACCAAGAGCATGTAGATGCCTTGATAGAAGGTGTAAAAGATGGTACTATCGATATGGTGACCAGTGATCATAATCCGCTAGATGTTGAGCGGAAGCACGTAGAGTTTGATAATGCTATGTATGGAGCTATATCTCAAGAAGCTACATTTAAAGCGCTACTTACCATAGTGAGCGAGAAACGAGCAGTTACCTTACTTACTGCCGGGAGACGTAGATTTATAGGTACAAGTAATCCAATACAAGAAAATACCCCAGCAGATATTACTTTATTTACAACAAAAGGCACGGCTACATTTACTCAAGAACACATCAAATCAACTTCAAATAATGCCATATTCCTTAATCAAAAAATGAAAGGGGAAGTTTATGGAATTATTGCAAATAACCAACTAGTACTTAACTAATGGATGAAAACACCGTTTTTGAAGGAAAAACAGCTGCAGTCTTAAGCTACATTACCTTCGTAGGATTAATTATAGCCTATTTTATGAATAGCGAGTCAAAAAATGAGTTTGCCGCTTTTCACCTTAGACAGTCATTAGGTTTAACCTTGAGCTACTTCTTAGTAATGATGCCGCTTAGCTATCTTGACATACCTATGGCATCTATAGGATTTCTAGTGCTGTTTTTTGCACTTTGGCTTTTTGGAATTATTTCGGCTTTTCAAGGAAAACGCCAACTTGTACCTTTAGTAGGTGCGTTTTATCAAAATGTTTTCGGCGGAAACAACTAGTCTCCCTTCGAGCCAGCAACAATTATACATCAGGACATTACTTGCCTTGTAATGTCTACTATTTCAATTATATGTTATTAGAATATATCACACGTAAACCATCAAAACCTTCTACGGGTAAAGCTCCATTAATTATTCTCCTTCATGGTTATGGAAGTAATGAAGAAGACCTTTTTAGCTTTGCAGAAGAAATTCCTGAAGAATACTTTATAGTATCTGCAAAAGCTCCTATCGCTATGCAACCTTATGGAAATGCATGGTATCATATCACTATAGATGGTGATGGTGTAAAATCTTCAGATAATGAAGGTGCTCGAGAGTCTAGAGATATCATCGCACGATTTATAGATGAGATTGTAGCGGAGTACGATGTAGATAAGCATAATGTAACCTTGCTAGGTTTTAGCCAAGGAACCATTTTAAGCTATGCAGTAGCACTCACCTACCCAGAAAAAGTTAAGAATGTTATAGGCTTGAGTGGTTATATCAATGAAGAGATTATAGATTTAAAAAGTAATCCCTCATATGCGCATCTTAATATTTATAACTCCCACGGAACTGTAGATCAAGTAATACCAATAGATGCTGCTCGCAAAACACCTGGCTATCTCAAAAATATAGGGATTGAATCCACACTAAGTGAGTTTCCTGTAGGTCACGGAGTTCACCCTACTAACTTCTATGAGTTTAAGGAGTGGTTACAAAGTAAATAGAGACATAAAAAAACAGGCATAAAGCCTGTTTTTTTATGTCTAATCGTGATGTAAAATCACATATGTATACTCACTTAATTAGGATACACTAAACTTTCCACAGTTTTGTAATCTACCGTTCCATCTTCATTTACAAAATACTCAACGAGCATTTCTCCCCATTTCTTACCATCAGAAAAGTCGGCGATGATCCAGCGGTGGTTTAAGATTTGTACTTTATTGATTTGGAAAGGTCTTCCATCACCTACAAATGTGATAAGCTCATTACCTTGAGCTGTATTTTTTGCATATAATCCATCTTCTATCGCTGGTTTAATTATAGCTAAGTCAAGATCATCATTATCAAAATATTCCTTTGCATTGTCATTGCCTAACAGCGTGAAATACTCCACATTTGCAAGACGTTCTTGATACATTCCTGCAATAGAATCTTTGTCTGCAAGTTTTACTTCTAATTTTTCAATTTGTCTTGCTTGATATTCTAACCCCTTGCTACTGTTGATATATTGAAAAATAATATACAATGCTGCAAAAAGGAATAAGTATAAAAAAATATTACGTCTCATAAATTATGTAGTTAAGGTAAGTCCGTCGTAAGCTAGAAAGACATTTTCGGGTAATTTTTGTTCGGCTTCTGCGTGAAAACCAAGATGGTGGCTTATATGCGTAAGATAGGTGCGCTTAGGTTTGATTTTTGCCACGAGAGCAAGCGCTTCCTCTACATTAAGATGTGTATAATGCGCTTCTTCCCTCAAGCAGTTTAACACGAGAATATCTAATCCTTGTAATTTTTCAATCTCCTCATCTGTAATAGTCTTAACATCTGTGAGGTAAGCAATATCTTGAAAACGATATCCAAAGACTTGCAATGATCCATGATATGCCTCAATAGGCTGCACTACGATATTACCTAATGTAATAGGTACACCATTTACAACTTCTTTTGAAGCTACACTAGGTGCTCCGGGGTATCTATTTTCTGTCGTAAAAATGTAATCAAAACGTTCGGCAAGAGTTTTTAATACTCGTTTATGAGCATAAATAGGCATATCACCCTGTCTAAAAACAAAAGGTCTTATGTCATCCAGTCCAGCGACGTGATCTGCATGCTCGTGCGTTAATAATATACCATGTAAAGGTGCAGGATCTCCTGCGGTAGTACGCTTTCGCGAAAGCGTATTCAACATTTGTTGTCTAAAATCTGGACCACAATCTATTACATAATTATAATCTTCCCATTCTATTAGAACAGAAACACGTAATCTTTTATCCCTAGCATCTGTGCTTAAACACACGGGATGTGTACTTCCTATTACAGGAATTCCTTGTGATGTGCCAGTACCGAGAAAGGTGATTTTCACTAATGTTTGAGAAAATAATGCGCTTATAACGCCGTTAATTGTGTAACAAAAATACAGTTATTTTTTTGGCTACTACAACCTTTTAGTATCTTTGAGTGACCATTAATTAATGGATAAAAACACACTATGGCTGTTAAAATTTTAGGAGACAAAGACTTTGAAAAAGTACCTCCTCTCAAGAATAAGGTACTTCGCGTAAATCTAAACGCAAACATATATGGAACTTTTGCCGAAATAGGTGCTGGACAAGAAACGGTTCGTCATTTTTTTAGAGCAGGTGGTGCAAGTGGTACCATCGCAAAGGCAATGAGTGCATATGATAAAGACTTCTCTGATGCTATTTATGGTGTGGAAGATGATGGTCGTTATGTAACAGAAAAGCGTCTTAAGAAAATGCTTTCGCATGAAATGAAGCTCATTGAAGATCGTATCTCACGCTACAAGCAGCCAGATAAAATCTTCTTTACATACGCAAACACGGTAGCTACCATAGATTTTGCAAAGAAATATAAAGGTCACGGATGGGTAGGAATTAGATTCCAGATCACTCCAGAAGGGGAATTTAATGAGATTATACTTCACGTTCGTTTTCATGAAAATGATGCTCGTTTACAACAGCTTACCCTAGGAACATTAGGTGTAAACTTAATTTATGGTGCTTTTTATAAGCATGATAACCCTAAAAACTTACTTCGCTATCTATACGATCATATCGATCAAGATCAGATAGAGATTGATACTATAAACTTCTCTGGACCTCAGTTTGAACACGTAGATAACCGTTTAATGAGTTTACAGCTTGTTAAAAACGGAATGACAGAGGCCGTAATGTTTGATGCAAAAGGAAATAACATTCTTCCTGCAGCATTACTATACAAGAAAAACGTACTTGCACTGCGCGGTAGTTTCCGTCCTGTAACTAAGGTAAACATGGATATGTTTGAAAAAGCATATCAAATGTTTGTAGAGGCAAATCGTGTAAACGAGAAAAAGACAGAAGCTATTTTTGAAATCACACTATCTAACCTTCGCGCCGAAGGTGATATTGATGAGGAAGATTTCATGGCTAGAGCTAGATTACTAGGCTCACTTGGACAGACCGTAATGATCTCAAACTTTAAAGAGTATTATCGCGTTGTTGAGTATTTCTCAAACTATACTAAGGAGCGTATGGGGCTGGTTATGGGTGTAAATAACCTAATTGACATCTTCGACACTAGCTACTACCGTCACTTGAGTGGAGGTATTCTAGAAGCATTCGGTAAATTATTCTTTAAAGATCTTAAGGTATTCTTATACCCTATGAAAGATCCAAAAACTGGTGAATACACTAATAGCGATAATTTAAAAGTACATCCACGTATGAAAGAGCTTTATAAGTTCTTTAAACTCAATGGAAAAGTACTTGATATTGAAAATTACGACCCAGAAATTACAGATATCTTCTCTAGAGAAGTTTTAAGAATGATTTCTGATGGTGAAAAAGGTTGGGAAGGTATGCTTCCAGAAGGAGTTGCAGAGCTTATTAAGTCTCGTAATCTTTTTGGATACCAATCTCAAGCACTTCTAGAAGCCAAAAAATAATGAATGTGATTAATTACATAGCTGGTATCTTTTTGCTATTTCTTGTATCCGCTTGCGGAGGTAAGATTACTACAAGCGACATAAAAGGAGAAACCTGGCAACTTGTTAAGATGACTGCCGGTATGGTACCACCATCCGATCAAGAAGCTGAGCTTTCTATGAGCCAGACTTATGTTTTTACTCCAGAAATGACATTTACAAAGCAGCAAACTAAAGATGCGTTTACTATAAAAGCCTCTGGAACATACACTACAAAGGAAACTAGTGAAGGTATTTTTTATTCATTAAAATACACAGAAGGTTTGCAAATAGTAGGAAGTTGTACTGGAAATGATAATGAAGAGTTGCTACTACGTAAGGATGGTAAACTACAGAATAGCTGGATGATGTGTGATGGACCTTTATTGGTTTATGAAAAGCAATAATTACATAAATACTTATAAAACAAAGGGCGATACATTAAATGTATCGCCCTTTATACTTTGACTAAGTTCACAACACTACGCGTCAAGCAATTGTGCAGCGTGGTCTTTAGTTTTTACTTTTTGTATCACATCGCTCACCACACCTTCTTCATCTACTTTAAAAGTCATACGGTGAATACCGTCATATTCCTTACCCATGAATTTCTTAAGTCCCCAAACACCAAAGGCGTTGATGACTGTTTTGTCCTCATCTGCTAGTAGCTGGAAAGGAAACTCATATTTAGTTGCAAAATTCTTCTGGCGTTTTTGAGAATCTGCGCTCACTCCTAGTAAGTGATATCCTTGCGCCTGTAATTCCTTGTAGTTATCTCTTAAATTACAAGCCTCTGCTGTACAACCTGGTGTACTTGCTTTTGGGTAAAAGAAAACGATAAGTTTCTTACCTTTAAAACTCGCAAGTGTTACTTCGTTTCCATCTTGATCTGTTGTTGTAAAATCTGGGACTTTATCGCCCACTTTTAGTGTGTTCATATGTGTTTCGTTTTGGCAATGCTGGAAATTTCATCCATCATTGGCACTAGTTAATTATCTTTACATAGCAATTCTATGCTTTCGCGAAAGCGTAAACTATCACATCTAGTGAAAGCATGGAATTATAAAGTTACGAGTTCTCGCTATTACAATAAAGGAATACGTTTAAGCTTTATGGATTACACCATAAAGAATAATTATGCACATCATATGACTAAACAAGAAAAGGTAGACTTCACGATAAAAACATTGCAAGAATTATATCCTCAGATACCTATTCCATTAGATCACAAAGATCCGTATACGCTTCTTATTGCCGTATTGATGAGTGCTCAGAGCACAGATGTTAGGGTTAATCAAATCACTCCCCTTCTATTTGAAGTGGCAGATAATCCTTATGACATGATTAAACTTACGGTTGAAGATATTAGAGATATCATAAAACCAGTAGGACTCTCACCTATGAAGGCAAAAGGAATTCATGGCTTATCACATATGCTTATAGATAAGTATAATGGTGTGGTGCCTGCGAGCATTGAGAAACTTACAGAGTTTCCTGCGGTGGGTCATAAGACGGCAAGTGTTGTGGTGTCTCAAGCATTTGGCATCCCTGCATTTCCTGTAGATACTCACATACATAGATTGATGTATCGCTGGGGCTTTACAAATGGTAAAAATGTGGTACAAACAGAAAAAGATGCAAAGCGTTTATTTCCAGAGCATGTATGGAATGATCTTCACTTACAAATTATATGGTATGGTCGCCAGTACTCACCAGCAAGAGGCTGGGATCTAGAAAAAGATATCATCACAAAAACCATAGGTCGCAAGACAGTGATAGCCGACTATGAGAAAATGATGGCAAAAAGGAAGAAAAAATAAAACCTCGATGACTGGTCGAGGTTTTATCAAAGTTTAGTTGATGAATGCTTCAAATTTCATCGATTTATAATGCATAACACTTAAAGCCTTAGAAAAGTTCAAGAGAAAATCCACGGTCTCTTGCTTTGGTTCAAATTGGTTCGTCTTATTATGACCTGACGAGGGTGTAGTGTAAGTTTTTGCCATGCGGTTTTTGTTTGATTCTTATTAAGAACGCAAATATGTACCGCATATTATATTAATCTGTTAGAATTATATTATTGGTATCAATTACTTTTCTCATATTGATAAGCGCATAACGCATTCTACCTAAGGCAGTATTGATGCTCACACCTGTACGCTCAGAGATTTCTTTAAAGCTCATCTCTTGATAAATACGCATTTTGAGTACTTCTTTCTGATCTTCTGGAAGCTCTTCAATAATACGCTTAACATCTCTGTTTACTTGATCTCGCACCATTTGCTTTTCGGCATTGAGGCTATTATCGCTCAAAACAGAAAATATAGAAAACTCACCTGCGTTATCAAACTTAGGCATCCTATTATTACGACGGAAGTGGTCTATCACCAGATTGTGCGCAATACGCATCGTCCATGGTAAAAATTTACCTTCCTCATTATACTTGCCCTTCTTGAGCGTCTTGATAACTTTAATAAAAGTGTCTTGAAAAATATCTTCAGAGATATCGCGATCGTACACCTTCGAGTATATAAAACTATATATACGTTGCTTATGTCTCGCAATGAGCATAGCTAGTGATTGTTCGTCTCCTTTGATGTAATTGCTAACGAGCGTAGCATCGTCTATTAATACACTTTTCATAAGTACTACTTTGTAGGTTAAAATTGCAAGGGGAATTCCCTTAGCCCAAAATTTTATAAAGTAGTATTATGCTATACGCAGAGTATGTGTTAGTGAATATTTCGGTAAATATATAATAAATCTGTTAACATTTGCAAAAAAACATTCATTTTGCACAATAAATTAAAAATAACGTTCAAAATGCGACTAGCACTTGGTTTCAATAGCAATGCACTTTCGGTATCTTTGTAATAGAACTAAAGAATTGCGATGCTTATAGACGTTAAGGATGTAAATCCTAAGAAGAATATTATCATTAAGGGTGCCAAACTGCACAATCTTAAAAATATAAATGCAGTAATCCCTCGTAACAAGCTCATTGTTATCACGGGACTTTCTGGATCTGGTAAATCTTCTCTGGCTTTTGACACCCTTTATGCAGAGGGACAGCGCAGGTATGTGGAGAGCCTCTCCTCCTACGCTCGCCAGTTCTTGGGCAGACTTGATAAACCTAAGGTAGATTATATAAAAGGAATTGCTCCTGCCATTGCCATTGAGCAAAAGGTAAATAGCACAAACCCACGATCTACAGTAGGTACATCTACAGAGATTTACGATTATTTAAAGCTACTTTTTGCCCGTATAGGTAAGACATATTCTCCTGTTTCTGGAAATGAAGTTAAAAAGGATACGGTATCAGATGTGGTTGCTCATGTTTCCGCTTTCGCGAAAAGAGAAAAACTCCTCCTACTCGCTCCTATTCATTTAGAAAAAGGAAGAAAAATAGAATCTAAACTGCAAGCATTATTGCAACAAGGATATGCTCGTATACAAGTAAAAGGCGAAGTAAAACGCCTTGATGAAGTTGCGGAAATAGGAAGCAAACTGAAAGCAAAAGATGTACTACTCGTTGTAGATAGGATTATTAATAATCCAGAAGATGAAGATTTTATAAACCGACTTTCAGATGCTGTACAGACGGCATTTTTTGAAGGAAAGGGCGAACTATTTATAGAAAAGCTAGCAGATAATTCTCGCCGCCAGTTTTCAAACAAGTTTGAGCTTGATGGAATTACTTTTTTAGAACCTAATGTTCACTTATTCTCTTTTAACAATCCTTACGGTGCATGCCCTACTTGCGAAGGTTATGGTGATGTAATAGGAATAGATGAAGATCTTGTAGTACCTAATACTGGACTATCAATCTACGAGAACGCCGTATTCCCATGGCGTGGTGATAGCATGAGCCACTATCGCGATCAGCTCGTAAATCGTGCTTATAAATTTGATTTTCCTATCCATAAGCCTTGGTTTGAGTTAACTCCAGAGCAACAACAGCTTGTTTGGGACGGTAATAAAGAATTTGATGGGCTCAATAAGTTCTTTAAATTCTTAGAATCTAAGGCATATAAAATTCAGAACAGAGTAATGTTATCGCGCTATCGCGGTAAAACAAAGTGTAATACCTGTAAAGGAAAACGCCTACGCCCTGAAGCAACTTATGTGAAAATAGGTGGTAAAAATATTGTAGATTTAGTAGAGCTACCACTAGACGAAGTCGCAGCTTTCTTTAAGAGCTTAACGCTTAATGAGTATGATACTACGGTTGCAAAAAGATTACTTACGGAGATCACAAGTAGATTGAGCTTTCTAGATAAAGTAGGACTCAACTACCTTACGCTCAACAGAAAATCAAACACACTCTCTGGTGGTGAGTCGCAACGTATCAATCTTGCAACATCTCTTGGAAGCAGTCTTGTAGGCTCTATGTATATTCTTGATGAGCCAAGTATAGGTTTACACCCTAAAGACACAGAAAAGCTCATTGAGGTGCTACAATCGCTACGTGATCTCGGTAATACCGTTATCGTTGTAGAACATGACGAGGATATCATGAAAAAAGCAGATTTTATAATTGATATTGGCCCAGAAGCAGGAACCTTTGGAGGAGATGTGGTTGCTGTAGGTGATTATGATGAGATTTTAAAAAGCGATTCTCTAACTGCAGGATACCTCAATGGAACCTTAGAAATTGAAGTTCCTAAGAAGCGTAGAACTTCAAAGTTTTATGCCGAAGTTATAGGCGCTCGAGAAAACAACTTACAGAACGTAAACGTACGTTTTCCACTTGGTGTATTTACCGCTGTAACCGGTGTTTCTGGAAGCGGAAAATCTACCTTAGTTAGAAAAATATTATATCCTGCCATGCTTAAAGCAATAGGCGGCTATGGTGAAAAAGCAGGTCAGTTTACAGAACTCAAAGGGAACTATGACAATATAAAAACCATAGAATTTGTAGATCAAAACCCGATTGGAAGATCTTCTAGGTCCAATCCTGTGACTTACATTAAAGCTTACGATGATATTCGTAAATTATTTGAAAGTCAGAAGCTTAGCAAAATAAGAAACTATAAAGCAAAACACTTTTCTTTTAACGTAGATGGCGGTAGATGTGAGACTTGTAAAGGTGAAGGTGAAGTAACCATTGAGATGCAATTCATGGCAGATGTGCACTTAGAATGTGAAACTTGTAAGGGCAAGCGTTTTAAGAAAGAGGTACTCGAAGTACAATTCAACGATAAGAATATTGATGATATTCTCACGATGACTATTGATGATGCCGTGGCATTTTTTACAGCGCATAATGAGGCAAAAATCACTCGCAAGCTTAAACCATTACAAGATGTAGGTCTAGGATATGTAACGCTAGGTCAAAGTTCCTCTACCCTATCTGGTGGTGAAGCACAGCGTATAAAACTTGCAAGTTTCTTAGTAAAAGGAACAACAAAGGATAAGACCTTATTCATTTTTGATGAACCTACGACAGGTTTACATTTTCATGATATTAAAAAGCTCTTAGCTTCCTTTGAGGCACTTATTGCAAAAGGTCACTCTATTATTGTGGTAGAACACAACATGGATCTTGTAAAATGCGCAGACCATGTTATTGATATGGGGCCAGAAGGTGGAAAAAACGGAGGTATTCTAGTCGCTTCCGGAACTCCGGAAGAGGTAGCAAAAAACAAGAAGTCCTTTACTGGAAAATACTTGAAAGAAAAACTCTAGTCGTTCTCAAACATATAATTCTCTCGAAAGTCCTATTTTAGTAAAATGGGACTTTCTTCGTTTTTAAAAAACCTTGTACAATCTACGAGTTCTCCGGTGTTTGATTCATCGGTGTTTAACCATGAGCTTGCCTCAAAAACAAGCTGGTCTCCAAAGGCTGGCGGTGGTGCAAATTTTAAAACCAAAACACTAGAAGTAGTTTCAGATAATGAGTTACGTTATAAGGCCTCATCCACCGGTAAAATTTTTAGCGGGATATTTATTCTATTTCCACTCATATTTGTTGGAGTAGGTATCACAACCACTATTAATGACGGTTTTAGCATAGAATCAATACTTTTCGCACTGTTTCCTTTAGTATTCATCGGTGTAGGCATCTTCCTTTTAAAAAAATTACACACTATAACTACGTTTGATAAGTCTGGAGGATATTTTCACAAAGGCAAAAAGCAACAAATCAAAAGCCTTACTATCACAGAAGATGCAAATACCTTTAAACTAGACACCATAAAGGCACTCCAAATCTTGCCTGAAAAAGTTCGTGGCGATAAAAGCTCTTACACAAGCTACGAGATTAATCTTGTTTTTGAAGATGGCTCGCGTTATAACGTGGTTGATCATGGTCATCGTAACAGCATAGAACAAGATGCTGTTCTCCTTAGTGATTTTCTAAGGGTTCCTGCTTGGAATAAAATGACTGCTACTACTTATTTTTCTAAAAATATCGATACTACAGATGCCTATAACAGTCTTGAACCAGATATTATCAATCAAAATGAAGTAAAGGGCAACTATGATTCTACTTCAACAACGTACTCAAATGAAGAGGAAGTCGTTGACGAACTTGATCAAGATTACGACTCATCAAAACCAAGAAAAATGTAACAAGTACGCTTTCGCGAAAGCGTAATAATTTCTACCTATGAAACTACAATTTATGAAACTACTTCACAGTTATTTTTTATGTTTTCTCGCAACCACACTAGCAGCACAAACCAATACGGAGATTCACCTCTTTGATATTGTGAATGATGGCACAACGGCATCGCTTGTTAATGGAAAAAATATAAGTAACAACGAAGGATATGATAGTCAGCCGCAATTTCTAGCAAAAGATATCCTTATTTATGCAGGATCTTTAGAAGGCCAAACGGAGATTATGCAATACACTCGAGGGACAACTCGAGTATTTAATAAAACCACTTCCGGTGGTGAGTATTCTCCGCAATTTATTATTGGTAAACGTGGTATTTCGGCAGTACGCTTGGACACCACCGGCTTACAGCGATTATACGCTTATCTTCCAAGAAAAGAGGAAACTCCTCTACTCATAAAAGATGCAGTGGTTGCTTATTACACATGGGCAGATGCACAAACCATCGTCTCTGCGGATATTGTTGAAGATGATTTACATCTGGTTATTCATAATATTAAAATTGGTCGCAGCAATGATCTTGGGATTAATGTGGGCAGATCTTTTCATAAAATACCTAATACAAATCTTGTAAGCTTCATAGATAAATCTGAAGATGCGTGGGTGGTAAAATCAATTGATCCATCTTCACTTAAAATTGAAGAAATCACAGCCCTCATTCCAGGAGTAGAAGATATCGCGTGGCTGCCAGATGGGAGTCTACTGGCAGCAAAGGAAAATACTGTATTTATTAAAAAGAAAGATGCGCAGTGGACATCTTTCTACAGTTTTGATGATGAAGATTTAAAGAATATCTCACGCTTTGCAATAGCTGCAGATGGCTCTCAAATTGCAATCGTTTCAGAGGTTTCTCCAGGTAAAACGGTAGATAAACATTTACAACCTTTTAATGATAGGAACTTAAATGCTTTTGCAGATTCTTTTACTGAAGATGTTGTTGTACGCAATTTCTTTAAGGATACACTTTATAAAGGGAGAGATGCATTACGCAATCATTATGAAACTTATTTTAAGAAAACGGCAACATCAAAAGTTGCTGTACTTAACAGAATCATTAAGGGTAATATAGTTATTGATGAAGAGGAAGTAACAGTGAATGGTGTTACTAATAAGCAAGCGACTATTTACGAAGTACGCAATGGCAAGATAGCTTCTATGTCATTTATAAGAGATAATAGAGATGCAACAGATCCACAGCCTACAGTAGACAAGCAGCTAAAGAGTTATAACGAGGGAGATATAGAAGGGTTTATGGATTTGTATACAGATAGCATCGCGTTATACCACTATCCCACCGTTCCAGAACTTACGGAAAGATCAGTTATTACTAAGACCTATGGAGATATGTTTACACAGCTTCCTGACCTAAAGGCCATTATTAATAACAGAATCGTAATAGGAAATATAACCATAGATCATGAAAAGCTATTTGCAAATGGTAATACATGGTATGGTGTGGCAATCAATGAAGTTTTAAATGGAAAAATCAACAGAGTTACATTTCTTTAGATCACAACAACTAATAGCATTACTATGAAATTATTTTTGGCAATATGCATCATTACGCTCTCACTATCGAGTTGTAAGAATAATCCAAATCAACAAGAAAAAACATCAGATCTCATTGAGGACACCTCAGAAATACCTAACTCTAAAACAGATCACCAGTTACGCCAAGTAATAAAGGCAACCATCACACCAGAATTAGACGGACTAGCGACAGATCCTGCTTGGCAAGATATAGCATGGCAACCCCTTGATCAAAAATGGTTAGGAGAAGACTATACAGCAGAGGATTTTTCTGGTAAATACAAGCTCACGTGGACACCAGAAGCGCTATACATCATAGCTGAAATTACAGATGATGTTATTTATGACAAGGAAGATGATCCGCTTACATTATGGTGGGATGATGATTGTCTTGAGATCTTTATAGATGCAGATAATTCTGGTGGTGGGCACCAGTTTACACATAATGCTTTTGCTTACCACGTAGCGCTAGATGGAAATGTGGTAGATGTCGCTCCTGGTCAAGTCCCTACGCTGTATAATAATCACGTGGAGTCGAAAACTGTAAAGACAGGAGAAAATACAATGATTTGGGAATGTAAGATGACCGTTTATAATGACACCTACAAAGATGGTGGTGTCAATGAACCTAAAATTCTGGATGTACATCAGAAACTAGGTTTTGCGCTTGCTTATTGTGATAACGACACAAGTGCAGAACGAGAAAACTTTATAGGTTCTGTAGCTGTGCTTGGTGAAGATAAAAATAGAGGCTGGATAGACGCTGGAATCTTTGGCACCATAGAGCTCGTAGAATAACATTAATTTGCTTTAAAAATCTCAAACAATCGTTTGGGATTTTTTTTTGCTTTCGCGAAAGCGTACTTCTAACACATACATTGTTTTAGTATCTTTAAAACGTAACAAATTATTAAACCCTTCATAATGATAAACACGCATACGTCTACCCTATTTAAATCTCGTAATAACGCATACACAACACTTCTATTTGCTGTTGTAACAATGCTATTATCGATTAGTGATATAAGCGCTCAAACAGATGATAGAATCTACGAAATTATAGATGCAGTATCTGAAGATCGCTTGAGAGCAGATGTAAAGAAATTAGCCGATTTTGGGACACGGCATACATTAAGTGATACTGTATCAAACACAAGAGGAATAGGAGCTGCGAGAAGATGGATAAAAAGCGAATTTGAAAAGACTTCGCAAAACTGTAATAATTGTCTAGATGTATTTTATCAAAGTAACCTTATAAAAAAAGGCGATAATGATCGTATCACAAAAGATGTGATGGTTGTAAATGTACTGGCAGTTCAAAAAGGAACTAAATATCCTAATCGCTATGTAATTATGAGTGGGGATATAGACAGCCGTATATCTGATCCTAATAATTATACAGATGACGCGCCAGGAGCAAATGATAACGCCAGCGGAATGGCTGGAACGATGGAAGCTGCAAGAGTACTTTCTAAATATTCTTTTGAGAACAGTATTATCTACGTAGGTCTTTCTGGTGAAGAACAAGGACTTTATGGTGGAAAAGGACTTGCTGCCCATGCTAAAGAAAAAGGATGGGAAATCATCGGGATTATGAATAATGACATGATAGGTAACATTGAAGGTGTAGATGGCGTTATTGATAACCGTACGTTTAGAATTTTCTCTGAGCCTGTACCTCCTACAGAGACAGAGCAGCAACGCAGAGCTCGCCGTTTTTATGGTGGTGAGGTAGATGGAATTTCTCGCCAACTAGCAAGATTTATTTACAAAACTACACAAGACTACATGCCAGAAATGAACCCTATGATGGTGTATCGTTTAGATCGTTTTGGTCGTGGTGGTCACCACAGACCTTTTAATGACGCTGGTTTTGCAGGTATCCGTATCATGGAAGCTCATGAAAACTACACACAACAACATCAAGATATCCGTACAGAAAACGGCATTAACTACGGAGATACGTTTGAGCATGTAAACTTCCCATATAACGCAAAGCTTACTGCGGTAAATGCAATTAACCTTGCAAGTATTGCTTGGGCACCTCCTACTCCTAAAAATTTAGGCATTGGTGGTATTGTAGAGGCAAACGCGAGATTACAATGGGATGAAGTTGAAGGAGCAGTAGCTTATAAAGTGTACTGGAGAGATACGACTTCACCTACTTGGGACAATGCACGTCTTGTTACAGATGGAACTTCGGCAACATTGAAAGGAATCGTAATTGACAACTTTTTCTTTGGCGTTGCTGCTGTAGGTAAAGATGGTCATGAAAGTCCTGTTGCTTTCCCTAGCCAGATTATTAGATAACAATACATATTGATTTTAAATCATCACAACATATACCTTATGAAAAAAGTATTAATACTAAGTGCCCTTATTGCTGGTACCGCTTTCGCGAAAGCGCAAACCTCTTTTGACAAAGATATTGCTGCTGTAGAAGCTAAAGTAATAGAGTGGCGCAGGGATTTCCATCAAAATCCAGAACTAGGAAATCGCGAATTCAAAACTGCCGAGAAAATAGCAAAACACCTCGAATCTTTAGGAATTGAAGTACAAACAAGAGTTGCTAAAACTGGAGTCGTAGGCTTACTTAAAGGAGATATGCCAGGTAAAGTGGTTGCTTTAAGAGCAGATATAGACG
>CAJXSW010000014.1 GCA_913060645.1 uncultured Dokdonia sp.
GATCTACACTATCCTCTTCGTCGGCAGCGTCAGATGTGTATAAGAGACAGCATTTTAGGAATGGCAGGAGTAAACACCACTAGGGTATCTTCCTTACTACTAAAAGAATTATCAATCCCCTCTTTTTTATCTTCAAAATGAACCTTAATACCAGAGTCTTGCAAAGCTGCAGTAACATCTGAAGGCGTTTTATCATAACCCGCCACATTCTTGCCCTCCCTATGGAAGTACAAAGCTAGTGCGCTCATACCTATCCCACCGATACCGATGAAGTAAATGTTCTGTATGTTTTTTAAAGGTTTCATTTATCTATGCTACACACCATAGTTTAAAAACTATAGCTATTATGTTTTCAAATTATTATTTCAATAATTGCTCTACCTCATCCACAATGTCTGCTGTGGCATTTGGTAATGCAAGTGTTTTTATCTTTCTTCCTAGCTCAAAGCAAACTTTCTCATCGTTGAGTAGCCCCTTAAAAACAAGCTCAAATTTTTTATCGAGGTCTTTTTCTGCTATTAAAATTGCAGCACCCGTCTTCTCGATAGCTTGCGCATTTTTAGTCTGGTGATCCTCGGCAACGTTTGGAGAAGGGATAAAAATGGTCGCCTTTCCTACAATACATAATTCTGATACAGATCCTGCTCCTGCTCTAGAGATAATAATATCTGCTGCTGCATAAGCCATATCCATCTGGTCGATGTATGCCATTACTTGAACACCATCTGCTTGATGATGTTTGTACTTGTCATAATACAGTTTACCCGTTTGCCATAAAACCTGTACTCCTTTGCGTTTAAAAAATGGAAGTTGCTTCTCTATCAATTCATTTATAGCTCTTGCACCTAGACTTCCTCCTATAACTAACACTACTTTTGAACTATGAGACAAGTCATATTTCGCGAATGCAGTACTACGTTTACTTTCTATATCCAATAGATCTGCACGTACTGGGTTACCGGTTTTTACAATATTTTCTGCTGGAAAAAAGCGGTGCATATCATCGTAAGCCACGCATACTTTCTTCACAGACTTACCTAACAGTTTATTTGTAATACCTGCATAGCTATTTTGCTCTTGAATCACTGCTGGTATCCCTGCAATGGTAGCCATCTTAAGCAATGGCCCACTTGCAAATCCGCCAGTACCTATCACAACATCTGGCTTAAATTTCTTAATGATCTTACGAGATTTCATCAAGCTACTAATGAGCTTAAATGGAAACATAAGATTATCTACCGTGAGCTTGCGCTGTATTCCAGCAATCCACAACCCTTCTATCTCAAAGCCTGCTTGGGGTACTTTTTCCATCTCCATGCGATCACTAGCTCCTACAAATAGAAATTGTGTATCAGGATGACGGCGCTGGATTTCCTTTGCAATAGCAATAGCAGGATAGATATGACCTCCCGTTCCTCCTCCAGATAATATGACTCTATATGGCTTCACTAAGTATGTCTAAAGGGTTTAACTCACTTTCTTCTTTTGGCACAACTGGTGCTCGTTTTGCACTTACACTAAGTACAATCCCTACGGCAAGACAGGTCATCCATATAGAAGTACCTCCACTACTCACTAGTGGTAATGTTTGCCCCGTAACAGGAAATAACTCTACGGCAACTGCCATATTAATTAAAGCCTGAAAGACAATAGGCAATCCTACACCTACCACAACTAGCTTTGCAAAGACTGTATCTGCTTTATGAGCAACTACGGTTATTCTAAACAATAGCAACATATATAAAAACAGTAAAAATCCTGCTCCCGCAAGACCAAACTCCTCTACAATTATTGCATATATAAAATCTGAGGATGATTGTGGCAAGAAGTTTTTCTGAACACTTTTTCCTGGACCTAGACCAATTACTCCGCCTGAGGCTATGGCAATTTTTGCTTTTTCGATTTGGTAATCTGCATCTGCGTCTACTTCATTATTTGCAAAATTTTCTACACGGCTTATCCACGTATCTACACGGTTAGGGAATACACCTGGAAAAGCTTTAGCTAATAGCACAAAGAACAAAAGCGCAACGACACCAGTTGCAATAATAATACCCAAATATTTTAATGGATAGCCTCCCAGAAATACTAGAGCAACCACCATTGCTGCAATAATCGCAGTAGTAGAAAAGTTAGCCGGAAGTATCAATGCAAGAACAGCAGCCACTGGCAACCATAGAGGCACAATAGTTTCCTTAAATGTTACTGCGGTATCCTTAATTTTTGCAAGATACCTAGCCACGTATACCATCAACACAACACCTGCAAATGTAGAAGTCTGAAAACCAACTCCCAGAATCGGGATTTTAATCCATCTACTTGCATTTGCTCCACCCATGGTAGTTCCTTGAGCGAGTGTCACTATGAGCAGTATGATCACAACTGGAAGCGCAATAAAGGAAAGCCCTTTAAAGTAATGATGTGGTATTTTATGAACCCCATATAACATTGCAAATCCTAATACTAAGTGCATGCCATGCTTGATAAGAAACCTCACCGTATTTCCGTCACCTTTAATATATGCTAGGTTACTTGCCGCGCTGTACACAGGTAAAAATGAAAACAACGCAAGAAGGGCAACAATAGCCCATATAGTCTTGTCACCTTGTAATCCTGCAAATATGTTTTTAAATGTGGTACTCAACGCTTAGTAATTATTTATTATTCGGTTTCTTAAGCTTATAAATTCTGATAAGCTGATTGCCTTACACGGGGGAACGAAGTACAATCAGCTTTCAAATCAGAATTAAAGGTTACGTACAGCCTCCTTAAACTGGCGGCCACGATCTTCATAATTTTCAAACAAGTCAAAACTTGCACAAGCAGGAGAAAGCAATACGTTATCTCCGCGCTCAGATACTTTGTAAGCTATTTTCACAGCCTCTGTCATGGATGGTGTCTCTACAATAATATCAACCATATTACCAAAGTGACTCATCAATTTTGCATTATCAACACCTAAACAGATAATGGCTTTTACCTTCTCGTTAACAAGTGGATACAAATCACGGTAATCATTACCCTTATCTACGCCACCTACAATCCAAACCGTAGGCTCACTCATACTATCCAACGCATAAAAAGTTGCGTTTACATTAGTCGCTTTACTGTCATTAATGTATTGTACATTATTAATCTTAAGCACCTGCTCTAATCTATGCTCAACTCCTTGAAAACCCTCTAGACTCTCACGAATAGTAGCCTTACGGATATTTAATAGATTTGCTACAGTAGAGGCAGCCATTGCATTTTTCTTATTGTGTTGCCCTTTTAAAGCGAGGTTATTTGTAGCCATGGTAAAGGTGTTATTATCGAGTTGCACTGTTAGGTTATTATCTTTTATAAATGCGCCATTTTTAAATTCTTCATCAAGTGAAAAAGGCAATAATTTTGATTTGACTGGATGGTTTTTGAGCCAGTCTACACTCACAGGGTCATCTGCATCGTAGATGAGATAATCTGTTTCTTTTTGGTTCATTGCTATTCTAAATTTTGAAGCAATGTAATTTTCAAACTTATAATCGTATCGGTCTAAATGATCTGGTGTCACATTTAATACCACCGCGATATGTGGTGCAAAATCTGCGATTCCATCTAGCTGAAAACTGCTTATTTCTAGCACATACGTATCAATCTCTTTCCGTGCCACCATCTTTGCGTAGCTATCACCTATGTTTCCGGCAACTCCTAGATTGATTCCTGCTTGCTCTAGAATAAACCCAGTGAGCATCGTTGTCGTGGTTTTTCCGTTACTTCCAGTAATACCCACAATAGTGGCGTCAGTATATTGAGAAGCAAATTCTATCTCAGAGATTACAGCCACTCCCTTTTCGAGTAACCTCTGCACAATAGGCGCTTTGTCCGGTATCCCAGGACTTTTCATCACTACATCTGCATTGAGAATAAGCGCTTCTGTATGCCCTTCTTCTTCCCAAGCAAAATCTTCGGTAGCAAGTATCTCTTTGTAGTGATCCTTAATTTTTCCAAAATCAGATAAGAATACATCATACCCTTTGGCCTTACCTAAAATGGCAGTTCCTACGCCAGATTCTCCGGCTCCTAATATGACTAATCGTTTCTTCATTTTTTATGCTTTCGCGAAAGCGTGATTATCTAATTTTCAATGTTATAATTGAAAGTACAGCCAGTAAAATCCCTACAATCCAAAATCTGGAAACAATTTTACTCTCGTGGATACCTTTCTTTTGATAATGGTGGTGTAGTGGTGACATCAAAAAGATGCGTCTACCTTCACCAAATTTCTTTTTTGTGTATTTAAAATATCCCACCTGCAACACCACCGAAAGATTCTCCATTAAGAAAATTCCGCATAGTATTGGGATAAGCCATTCTTTTCGAGTTGCAATAGCAAGCACAGCAATAATTCCTCCTATGGTAAGACTACCTGTGTCACCCATAAAAACTTGCGCTGGATACGCATTGTACCATAAGAACCCAATAAGCGCTCCTACAAATGCAGCAATAAATATGAGCATCTCACCAGTACCAGGTATGTACATCACATTGAGGTAATCACTAAAAATGATGTTACCAGATATAAATGCAAAAATCCCGAGGGTGAGTACAATAATCGCACTTGTTCCTGCTGCCAGGCCGTCAATACCATCAGTGAGGTTTGCACCATTAGAAACCGCAGTGATTATAAATATTACAATAGGTATAAATATGATCCACGCATATCCTTTCCAATCTTCGTTAATGCTTGTAAGGATTGTTTCATAATTGAGTTCGTTATCCTTGACAAATGGTATGGTAGTTTTTAAACTCTTATGCGCTTCATCAAATTTTGCATCCCCTCTTACAGTTGTAATTTCTACTTTTTCTGTACCAGCAGTTTGTTTGATCTCTTCACGGATAGTGATATCACTATGAAAAAACATCGTTGCACCTACTATAATTCCTAATCCTACTTGACCTATTACTTTATACTTACCAGCAAGTCCGTCTTTATTTTTTTGCATTTTCTTCTTATAATCATCTAAGAAGCCTATGATTCCCATCCATACCGTTGTAACGATAAGAAGAAGGATATATATGTTTTGTAAGTCACCTAACAGTAGTACAGGAATAAGCGTAGCACCTATGATAATAAGGCCTCCCATCGTAGGAGTTCCTGCTTTTTCTGCTTGACCTTCTAGACCTAAATCGCGTATTTGCTCCCCCATCTGCTTGCGCTGCAAGAGCTTAATAATGCGCTCTCCATAAATAGTAGAAAGTCCTAATGATAATAACACCGCAAGTGCAGCACGAAACGTACTGAACTGAAACAACCCTGCTCCAGGCAAGTTATAAGCTTCGTCTAACCATTGAAAAAGATGATACAGCATTACTTATTAAGTTGTTTAAGGGTTTCTTGTACTATTTTATAATCGTCAAAATCAAATCGCTCTCCCATTATCTCTTGGTAAGTCTCATGACCTTTACCCGCGATTAGAATTATATCTCCAGGATTTGCAAGTTGGCAAGCTGTTTTTATAGCTTGCTTTCTATCTGTGATAGATAAAATCTTTTTGTAGTTAATAGGCTCAACACCTGCTTCTACTTGCTCGATAATTGCTTCTGGCTTTTCTGAGCGCGGATTATCACTTGTGATAATTGTCTTTGTACTCAGAGCACTTGCAATATGCCCCATTTTAGGACGCTTTGTAGTATCTCTATCTCCACCAGCTCCTACCACCGTAATGAGCTCCTCATTTTTAGTGCGGATATCATTTATAGTCTCTAGCACATTTTTAAGTGCATCTGGGGTGTGTGCATAATCTACAATTGCCGTCACATTCCCTTCAGAAATAAAATACTGAAATCGACCTGACACGCTTTCTAACTCACTTAGGAGCTTAAGCGCCTCTATTTGATCAAGCCCCAAAAGCTCTGCAGTTGCAAAAATGGCTAGTAAATTATAAGCATTAAATGACCCTATAAGCTTTACCCAAACTTCTTGATCTTGAATTTTAAGTAATAATCCAGACAATTGGTTTTCTAAAATCTGCGCTTTATAATCTGCATATGATTTTAAGGCGTAGGTTACTTTCTTTGCCTTAGTATTTTGAACCATTACCGCTCCGTTCTTGTCATCTGTGTTTACAAGTGCAAAAGCAGTTTTAGGTAACTCGTCAAAAAATTTCTTTTTTACGTCCCTATATTCTGCAAAGGTGTCGTGGTAATCTAGATGGTCGTGAGATAGATTTGTAAAAATTCCTCCCTCAAAATGTAAGCCTTCTGTTCGCTTTTGATGAATCCCATGTGAACTCACCTCCATAAAACAATACTCTACACCTGCCTCAGACATCTCTGCCAGGTATTTATTTATTGTTAAACTATCTGGAGTAGTATGCGTCGCTTTATACTCAGTCTTATCTACTAAAATCTTTACCGTAGAAAGCAATCCTGTTTTATAACCTGCATTTTGAAACAGTTGGTATAACAAACTAGCGATAGTGGTCTTACCATTAGTTCCCGTAATACCTATAAGTTTTAAGTTAGCAGAAGGGGTTCCATAAAAATTAGAAGCTATTGTAGCGAGTGCGCTAGAAGTATCTGCTACCTTAACGTATGTTATTCCGTTTACGATTTGCTCTGGAAGTTCCTCACAAATAATCGCTAGTGCACCTTGATTTACAGCTTTTGCTATGTAATCATGACCATCACTTTGCGTACCACGCACTGCAACAAACACGTCATTAAGTGACACTTTGCGCGAGTCAAAATGAACATTAGTAATTGCCACGGCAGTGTTACCCACCACAGTTTCTAGCGTTACTTTATATAATATGTCTTTAAGTAGTATCAAGATAATTGTAGCGTGATCGTTTTATTCTTCTCTAATTTATCACCAGCTTTTATAGACTGACTTTTTACTTTTCCGCTTCCGCGAAAATTTACTTTTAAACCCAGGTTTTCTAGTAATGCAATAGCATCCATCCCTGGCATTCCTTTTACATTAGGCATCTTGCTATGTGCTTTATTCACATTTGCATAATACTTCTGATAATCTCCCTCAATAACCTTTGAATTACCTGTAGGCAACTTCACCTCATCAATTACTGGAGTATCTGTATAAATCTTTTGGGCAATCTCTTTAAATACGGGTGCAGCAACAATATTTCCGTAAAATCCGAGAGACTTTTTAGGTTTGTTTACCACTACAATACAAGAGTACTTAGGTTCATCTGCTGGAAAATAACCCGCAAATGATGAAATATACCTCCCCGCTTCTATCCAATATTCCGTCTGGCAAGTACCCGTCTTTCCAGCCATTGAAAACTCTTCGCTATAAATATTTCTCGCTGTCCCACGCTCAACAGTTTTTTTCATCATCTCCTTCACTACATTAATAGTAGCCTGAGAAGCGATACGAGAATTGATTACCTCTTTATCAAAAGTCTCAATGGTTTGATCCCATTCCTTTACCTCTTTAATAAAGCGAGGCTTTACCATCTCCCCATTATTTGCTATTGCATTATAAAATGTAAGCGTCTGTAATGGCGTCAACTCTATTCCGTAACCAAAAGCCATCCATGGAAGGGTTGTTCCGTACCAGTTTTTATCGCCTGGGTAAGGAAAGTTCGGCTTTCCTTCTCCTTTAATTTCAAGTCCTAATTGATCGTTAAGCCCCATATTAAAAAGTCGTTTTACAAACTTTTCTGGCTCTGACGCGTAGTTATCGTTTATCATTTTGGCGAAAGCCGTATTACTACTCAGCTCAAAAGCCTTTGCTGCTGTTATCTTACCATAACCTCCACGCTTAGAATCTATCGCGGTGCGATCATAAAATTTTACACGACCATTTTCTGTGTCAAAAACTGTACTTGAGTCTATTACTTTATCCTCAAGTGCTGCTACCATAGACATCAACTTAAATGTAGAACCCGGCTCATGCGCCTCGCCCACTGCATAGTTAAGACGCTCATAGTATTTACCTTCAGGAGTTCTACCTAGATTTGAGATTGCTTTAATCTCTCCAGTTTTTGTCTCCATTACAACCACACATCCGTGGTCTGCTTGATATTTTTGCAAACTCGCTAGTAATGCATTGTGCGCTACATCTTGGATATTTACATCTATAGTTGAGATTACATCATAACCATCTCGTGGCTCGATCACATTACCTACACCAAGAGGCTTCCATTCTCCTTTTGCAATCTTTTGCTTAAGACGACGTCCTTCCTTACCGCGTAAGTAATATCCATATGCTCCCTCAAGACCTACGCGTGTGTAGTAGCCACTATCATCTTGACGTTCATACCCTACGGTACGCTCTGCCATTTTCTCTAGTGGATGCTCACGCTCTGTATGCTCCTCGATAATAATTCCACCTCTGAATTGGCCCTTATTAAATAATGGTAGAGACTTAATCTTCACATACTCTGCGTATCCGAGTTTTCTAGCAATAAACAGGTAGCGGTTTTTTGTATTACGTGCTTTACGCAGTCTATTCTCATAATAAGATTGAGGCTTACCTAAAACACCAGAAAGTCCCTTAGAAAGACCAACTATATTCTCGTTGAAATTTTCCTTAGATGGCGCCACTGCGTCCCATCGTATATCGTACTTGATTTGTGAAGTAGCAAGAAGACTCCCATCTTCTGCATAAAGATTACCACGAGTAGCTGGGATGGTTACCATCTTCTCTGTGCTGGTAGTAGCAAGCTCACGATACTTAGCACCCTGAAACACCTGAATCGCGATAAGCTTGTATGCAATTATGATCGCTAGGAGGAACATACATCCAGCGACGAAATAAAGGCGGTTTAATATGTGCTTCTCTGTGGTTGCCACGTTATTAATCTGTTTCTTTTGTTGTTACTTTTATCTTTTTTGGCGGCACATTAGAAGGTTTAATTCCTCTTGCTTCTAGCGCTCTTGCCACACTACTATTTGTTTTTAACTTCCAGAGATTTACTCGGCTGTCTACCGCTTCGCTTCTCAGCTCGGCTACTTCTTCTTTTAACCTTGCAATCTCATAGACCTTCTCATCTGCTCTGTGCGAACTAGCAATCATGATTAATGCTAGTACAGAAATAAAGATGATCATCCTCCAGTTTTTAAAGGCATCCTCGTCTACTAGAAATTTACCCTTGAGTATATTATTAAACTTGCTCACTGTGTCCCTTAAAGTTTTTCAGCGATTCTCAACTTTGCACTACGTGCTCTGTTGTTTAATTTTACCTCTTTATTGTCTGGAATAATGAGCTTCCCTACTTTCTTAAAAGGAACTTCAAAATTTCCATACATATCTTTCTCCGGCTCACCTTCAAACATCCCACTTCTTATATACCTCTTCACGAGACGATCTTCAAGCGAGTGATAGCTTATCAGGCTTATTCTCCCACCCGCATCAAGTAATTGCTCTGTTTGCATTAAGAACTCCTTAAGCACTTCAATCTCCTGATTTACTTCAATGCGAATCGCTTGATAAATCTGAGCGAGTATCTTATGCTCTCTATGCTTAGGCAAAAACGGAGCTAACACTTTTTTGAGATGCTCACTTGTTTTTATAAACTGATTATTGCGCTCTTGCACAATAGTGCTAGCAAGCTTAGGCGCATTACGAAGTTCTCCGTACTGCCAGAACACTTGTCTTAAATCTTCCTCCTCATAATCATTGATCACATTATAGGCAGATAAAGCGTCTTTTTGATTCATTCTCATATCGAGATCACTCTCAAAACGAGTAGAAAAACCACGCTCTGCAACGTCAAATTGATGCGAACTCACCCCAAAATCACCAAGAATTCCATCTACTTTTTTTACACCATGAAAACGCATAAATCGCTTGATGTATCTAAAGTTTTCTGGAATAAGCGTGAATCGCTCATCCTCAATAATATTCTCTTGAGCATCTATATCTTGATCAAAACCATAAAGTTTACCCTGAGGACCTAGTCTACTCAAAATCTCACGAGAATGACCACCACCACCAAAGGTGACATCTACATAGACGCCATCTGGCTTGATATTGAGACCATCTACGGTCTCTTTTAATAATACTGGGTTATGATAATCCATCTGGTATATCGCTATCTCCCATCACTTCCTCAGCAAGATCTGCAAAATCTACTGCTGCCTCATCAATGGCTTTTTCGTATAAATCCTTATCCCAAATCTCAAGAATATTGAAAGCAGCATTTACCACAATCGACTTCTCAAGTTTTGCAAAATTTCCTAAATCTTTCGATACTAAAACTCTTCCTGTTCCATCAACTTCTACTGGCTTAACACCTGCATTGAAACGACGTATAAACTCATCATTCTTCTTATTAAAACGATTAAGCTTATTCACCTTTGCACTTAGCGTGTTCCACTCTGCAATAGGATATAACTCAAGGCACTTTTGAAACACAGCGCGCTTAAGCACAAAACCATCCTGAAGGATAGGAGCCAGCTGCTTTTTAAACGCTTGAGGCAACATGAGTCGGCCCTTAGCGTCTATTTTACATTCGTATGTTCCAATGAGGTTAATCACTCGAGATAGGTTAGTTTTTATGTATTAACTCAAATATAGCGCAAATATTACCACTTTTTACCACATTCTACCACTTTGTTGATAAGTTGTACCACCTTCCTCCACTTGTTAACAATATGTTGATGAGTAGAAATTTTTATTTTTTTCTATTTTGAGCTTAATTTTCTTTTTTTGCTTTCGCGAAAGCGCACCAAAACAACTTGTTATAACCTTAAAAATGCTCAGTATCATGCATTAAGACCATTGTAAAAAAAGAGCAACTAATCAAAACCGAAATAACTATATTTGCTTGTACCGATTACTAACCACTTTTATGAAACACGACTTAATTACCGAAGGGAAATTTACTTATCTAGAAAAAGGCGAAGGGACACCAATTATCATTCTACATGGTTTAATGGGAGGCTTGAGTAATTTTGATGCAGTGACTTCTCATTTCTCGGAAAATGGGTATAAAGTGGTAATTCCTGAACTTCCAGTATACACGATGCCTCTTATCAAAACAGGGGTAAAATCGTTTGCAAAATATCTTGACGAATTCATTGAAATGAAAGGCTATGAAGAAGTAATTCTTCTAGGTAATTCTATGGGTGGTCATGTGGGACTGTATCACACAAAAATGTCTCCAGAAAAAGTAAAGGCTCTTGTAATTACAGGCAGCTCTGGACTTTATGAAAGCGCAATGGGAGAAAGCTACCCTAAGCGTGGAGATTATGAGTACATCAAAAAGAAGGCACAAGGAGTATTTTATAATCCAGAGTGTGCTACTAAGGAAATAGTAGACGAAGTATATGATACAGTAAACGATCGCAACAAATTACTTAAGACGCTTGCTATAGCAAAAAGCGCAATACGTCATAACATGGCACAAGACCTTCCAGACATGAATACTCCTACTTGTATTATCTGGGGACGTCAAGATGGTGTTACACCACCAGAGGTTGCAGAAGATTTTAATAAACTACTTCCAGACTCAGATCTATTTTGGATAGAGGAATGTGGTCATGCAGCTATGATGGAAAAACCAACAGAATTTAACGATATTCTATTAAAGTGGCTTAAGGAGAGAGCATTTTAATAACCCTCAGCCACAACAAGCATACATAGACAACTCATACTCATTCTTGAGTCTTTGAGCATATAATGTGCTCCATATTCTTTATTAAACGATTACATTACTATTTTTGCGATATGAAAATCAAGTCTGCCTCTTTTGTAGTAAGTAACTCCGAAGTCACAAAGTGTCCTAACACTCGCATCCCAGAATACGCCTTTATAGGCCGCTCTAATGTAGGAAAGTCTTCGCTTATTAATATGCTTACTAATCGTAAGAGTCTAGCAAAAACATCTGGGAGACCTGGTAAGACACAGCTTATTAATCACTTCTTGATTAACGAAAATTGGCACCTCGTAGATTTACCTGGTTACGGATATGCTCGTGTATCTAAGAAAGATAAAAAATACTTCCAAAAATTCATTACAGATTACTTTGAGCAACGCGAGCAAATGATCTCTGCCTTTGTGCTTGTAGATTGTCGTCACGAGCCTCAAAAAATAGACATGGAGTTTATGGAATATTTAGGCGAAAAAGAGATTCCATTCTCTATCATTTTTACCAAAGCAGATAAGCTACGTCCACAAGCACTAGAACGTAATATAGAAGTCTACAAGAAAATTATGCTTGATGGCGTATGGTGGGAATTTCCTAAATACTTTGTGAGTAGCGCATCTCATGGTGATGGTCAAGATGAAATTTTAGGCTACATAGAAGACCTCAATGAAAACCTAAAGCCGGGTTACTAATAACTAGGTCAACTAATAGGATTCTATAATTTTATTGACTTGCTCAATAAGTTCTTGAGAAGATGCAATACCAGCAAATGCATCTGCACTTATTACAACTCCCAGACCAGCTTCTGTAACTGCTAGCACCAAAGGAAATTCATACTTAGGCAACCACTTAGATTTATAAGCTTTTAAAAACTCATCCTTGTGAAGAAATTCTAATGGAGTATGTACGCTTTCGCGAAAGCGTAACCATTCCTCCTTTTCCTTAAACACTCCATGAGTAATCTCACAGAGTGCACATTGATAAGTTTGTGGACGCACCACTTTATGAGCTGCGTCTAAAAGGGCGTTTATTGCGCCAGAGTTTGCGTTGTACACAAACAATAGCTTGTGAAGCTTACTTTTTATCTTCAAGGTCAAGGTGTTCTGCAAAATAATCTGCAAAATCTTTCATGGTATCTGCCATTTTCTCATCATTTGTAGCACGACGAAAAGACTCTGTCATACCCACAAGTACTTGGTGGAAAAATTGCTGCATTTCATCTACAGGCATATCTTTTGTCCATAAATCAATACGTACAGTTTCCTTTTGATTAGGATCCCACAAAGAAAGAAGCATTGCTTTTGCTTCCTCGTTTGCTACTCCACCATCACGTGCGGTCCAAGCCATACTTTCTGGAACACGATTCTCATCAAGTTCGATTGCTATTTTAATTTCAGATTTTTCTTTCTTAGCCATTCCTTAGGGTTTGTATTTTGCGTTTGCAAAGATAATAGTTGCATCTTGATTCAATAAGACTTTAAGCGATACATCGTTGTTATCCATATATGATTTTACAATCTCATGACCTATATATCTCCCCACTCGACCAGGTGTCTCATTGTCAAAGGAAAGATAGAATTTTGAGAAAGGCGCTGGATTTATAAAACGACCTAAAAGCTTTCTATCTGTACTATATAACAGTTCGTTTTTTACAAAGAACTCCCACATATTTTTTTCATTCTCTTGTGCAAACAATAACTCCTCAGGTGTATAACCTAATATTTCATGTGCAGGTGTCTCACTAAGCAATAGCTGCATGAGGTATAGTTTTTTACCTTCATGTATGATCTCAGAAAGGAAATCCTTTTGACGTAATCTATTAGCTTTAGTTTTTGCAAATGCAGCTGCTATATCAACTGGCATCTGCTCTTTTCTAAAAATCTTGCTTTGAAATTTTGGAATACCTACATAAAAATGATGGTCTGCACCTAAGTACGTATCTAATCCTATTAACAAGAGGCTATCTGCTAGTACCACTTTATTTCTATAATCTACCTCTGTCGTTAAGGTTACAATCTTAGGAACTGTAGTTTCTGGGAAGTAATACTTAATATGACGAAAAAGATCTTCTATAGAAGCTTTTTCACTCTCAAAATCCGGAAATACTTTTGCAATCTCCTCGTTAATTTCTAGCTGTATAGTATCTGTAAAACGTTGTGCCCAGTACTCATCAGGAAATTTATTTGAAAACAAATACGGAAACTCTGCTTTTAGTGGCGCTAGATCTTCCTTTGAAGCAGCTGCAAACAGTTGATCAAATCTTCTCACCTTCATATCTACAGATATTGCTTTGATTTCTGGTGGAGTCTTTGTGTCTTCTGTACAACTAGTAAGGCATACCAGCAATGACAGAATTATAAGTATTTTATTCATAGAGTTTGTATCTTTATATTCAAGAAAAACGAGTCCTTTTCTTAAAGTGTATATTTCATACATTTAAGGATACAAAAGTACCAATTTAAAGCACTTCAAAACAGAGCAACCTATGCAAACCGATAAAGTAGTAGACCACATTGTAAACTGGCTTAAAGAATATGCAACAAACGCCCGAATGACTGGCTTTGTAATAGGTATAAGTGGCGGTATTGATAGTGCACTTACCTCAACACTTTGTGCAAAAACTGGACTACGTGTTCTCTGTGTAGAAATGCCTATACATCAAGATGAGCGGCAGGTAACTCGTGCTAAGGAGCATATCAACCAGCTCAAAAAGCGTTTTGCAAATGTCTCGAGCTTAGAGGTGAATCTTACAGAAACCTTTGAACAATTGAAAAGCGCAGTCCCAACCGCAGAAGACAGCGAGCAGCTCAACCTAAGCCTAGCAAACACAAGAGCTAGACTTCGCATGAGTACCTTATATTATTTTGCGGGTCTTCATAAATACCTCGTTGCTGGTACAGGTAATAAAGTAGAAGACTTTGGCGTAGGATTTTACACAAAGTATGGTGATGGCGGCGTTGACCTCAGCCCTATTGCAGACCTTATGAAATCTGAAGTTTTTGAACTTGCAGCAGCAGTTGGCGTTCCAGAAAGCATACAGAACGCTGCACCTACAGATGGACTATGGGGAGATGATCGTACAGATGAAGATCAAATAGGCGCAACTTATGACCAACTTGAATGGGCAATGCACCAAGATGAGCTACTTAAAAGCAATGATAATAACAAAACTGTTGAATCTTTTACTACAGAACAACGACGAGTTTTTGATCTTTATAAGAAATTAAACACTGCCAATTTGCACAAAATGAACCCTATACCGGTCTGCAATATCCCCGTTAACCTAAAAAAGTAGGTATTTGAACGAATAAATCATCAAAAAGGTTTAAACTATAAACAATTGAGCGTACTTTGCAGTGCAAACAAACAAGTACTACCCCTCAATCACTTGTTTCATTACTTGTTAAACAAAATAACTAATGAACAAAGTTTTAATAGCAGACCACCACCCAATAACGCGTAAAGGAATTACTTCCATACTTCTCGCGGAAGGGAACTATGAAGTTATAGGACATGTTAACGATGGTAATGACCTTCTTAACACCCTGACTACAACAGAGATTGACATCCTCATTCTCGAGATAGACATTCCCAACCTCAATAGTATTACTGCACTAAAGGCAATCAAAAGAGAATTTCCTCATATCAAGATATTAGTATTGAGCTGTCATCCAGAAGAGATGTACGCTTTAAGCGCTATAAAATATGGTGCTTCTGGTTATGTAGCAAAGACCGCTTCTATACAGCGCGTGCTTAATGCTATAAACCAAGTACAGCGAGGAGGAATCTACCTTAATGAAGCGCTTAGCCAGAGACTCGTAAGTGATGGTAACGCAACACAAGGACTAGCATTTAAGTATAAAAAACTCTCTAGTAGAGAGATAGAAGTATTAAACTTATTATCTAATGGAAAGCGCAATAAGGAAATTGCAGCAGAGCTAGACATTAACGAGAAGACAGTAAGTACTTATAAAATGAGACTCCTTAAAAAACTAGAAGCACAAAACGTTGCAGAGCTTATAAAGCACGCAAGATTATTACAGAGCAGTCACGTTTAGACAGATAGTACTCGCCCTAGTTTATTACCTAGCAATGTATTGAGAGATTGATAATCGAGAATATCTTTTATAATTTCTTTATTGTCTGTACTATCCTTGGTTTGATTCATCAACTCTTTTATCTTTTCTGTAATAAGATATTTTCTAAGACTCAATACTGTTTCCGTAACAAACTGCCCGACAGAAGTATCTTTCTTACGCACATAAACCTCTCGTGTATCCCAGCGGTGAAGCTCATACTTCTCATCATTGAGAATAATATTAGATATCTCACTAGCTTCCTCTGGAGCTAGCTCGTTGATAAAGTTCTGAACCTGGAAATTATTATCCAAATGCATTTGTGCCACTATTTTACCATAGAGCACCTTGAAGAGGTCATTTGTAAATTCCACCTCATCATCTTGAAGGTCAAGATAGATCTTCTCAAAAACTCTCGCCTTATGAATGATAGGCTCTAGCTCAAGACTACCATCCTCATTTTCTTTAAGAACAAGATCTTCAAAATCCTCCTCTACTTGACCATATAAAAGCAATGACTCTATAAGCTTGCGCTCAAGCTCATAAAGTACATTAACCTTCTCGACAGCATTAGGCATCTCATCTGGCACCACAGACATATATTCTGGTGGTGGTGATTGATTACCTCGATCCTGTTTTACAGTTTCCTTTTTATCTTTTTTGAGTATTTGAGCTAGCGTATTATAAAGAACTGTTTCAGAAACCTCCATGATACGTGCACACTCTTGCACATATATTTCTTGCTTTATGGCATCAGGTATTTTTGAAATACTCTCCACCATATCGCGTACAGTATCTGCCTTTTTAATAGGATCACCAGCTGCCTCTTTTACAAGAAGATTTGCTTTGTACTGTATAAAGTCTTTTGCATTCTCATCAAAGAAAGCGACGATTTCTTCTTTACTATGCTTTCGCGAAAATGAATCTGGGTCCTCACCCTCTGGAAAAGAACACACCTTTACGTTCATTCCCTGCTCAAGAATCAAATCGATTCCTCTTAGTGCAGCTCGCTGTCCTGCGGCATCACCGTCAAAGAGAACCGTAATATTTTTTGTCAAACGATTTACTAATCGTATTTGCTCTGGAGTAAGCGCTGTTCCAGAAGAAGAAACCACATTCTCTATCCCAGACTGTACCATCTGGATTACATCCGTATAGCCTTCTACTAGGTAACAGTTATCTTCCTTTGCTATAGATTGCTTTGCATAATAGATACCATAAAGCACTTTACTCTTGTGATAGATATCACTTTCTGGAGAGTTAAGATACTTTGCAGCTTTCTTACTACTATCTAATATTCTACCTCCAAAACCAAGCACACGACCACTCATAGAATGTATAGGGAACATCACTCGACCTTTAAATCGGTCAAATTGTTTCTCCTCCTTTACAATGGAAAGTCCGGTTTTTTCTAAGTAATCTAGTTTGTATCCTTGACGTATTGCCTCACTTGTAAAAGCATCCCATTGATCAGGATTATATCCTAACTCAAATTTTTCAATAGTCGCTGCAGTGAAGCCTCTTTCCTTAAAATATGAAAGACCTATTGCCTTTCCTTGCTCAGAGTTGAGCATTGTTTTATGGAAATAATCACGAGCATACTCACTCACGAGATACATACTCTCACGCTCATTTGCAGCCTCCTTTTGCTCATCTGTACGCTCTGTCTCCTCTATCTCAATATTATACTTTTTAGCAAGGTACTTTATGGCTTCTGGATAGCTAAAATGCTCATGTTCCATTAAGAATGAAACAGCAGAGCCTCCTTTACCTGTAGAGAAATCTTTCCAAATTTGCTTAACAGGACTCACCATAAAACTAGGCGTACGCTCGTCAGAAAATGGAGAGAGCCCTTTAAAGTTTGATCCCGACTTTTTAAGAACCACAAAATCCCCTATCACCTCCTCTACACGAGCAGTTTCAAAAACTTTATCTATGGTTTCTTTGGATATCAAGGCAGTACAGCGTGTTAATTAAGAAGTGCCAATGGCAGCTTGCAAAAGTACTTTAAATTACAACAGTTTTCAATATAACATACCTCATCGTTGATAAAAAATTGAATCACCCTCAAATAGAAATAGCCCAGACATTTAAATATCTGAGCTATTCTTTTTTTAATCACGCTTTCGCGAAAGCGTAACAACTAACCTATAAGTCTAATCGCAATCCAAGAGAAACATTATTTACCTCTCCCAGCTCTACCGTTTTAAACGCCGAACTCAAATCGTACTTAGCATACAAGCTAAGGTCTCCAGTCACTCTTATGTAACTTGATAATCCATAAACTAGGTTATCACCGTCGTAGTCTTGACGCGACTTCGTTTTTATACGGTCGCCATTTTCTTTGTATTTCAACTTTTGCTGAGTTCCTAAGCGCACCCCTGCATATCCACCTATTCCCATTCTAAATTTACCACCCGTTCTGTAACGCACATAATCTTCCTTCTGTTCTTTTTTCCATCCTCCAAATTCAAAATGCAACGGCACCACAAGGTTTGTCACTCTGATTTTTGCCTTTTTAAGATCAAATGGAAATTCTTGAAAAGTATTTTCTCCATCTACACTTTCTAAAGTTCTGTTGTCTTTAATAGATAAAAAATTGCTTTGTAAGGAGAGTCCATACTTAAAATGTAGCGCTCCAGAATTTTGGAAAACTCTAGTTTTCCAAGCGTACCCCAACTCCACAAACGTAGATTTACCTATAGAAAAGTCATCACCTATATCTGCATCATCACTTATCGCATTATTGAGACCCATTGCAAAAACGGTTTCTCCATAGGTACGTCTGTCGTAATTTGTTACTCCAGGTTTATTTCTATTTACAGCAACACCTAATACTCTATTACCATCTCGATCAACACCTCCTAATCCAATCTCAACCGAAGTTCCATAATAGGGATTCATGTGTCCGGTACGCTTCACTAATTCTATTTGATTATCAATAATTGCTAACTCATTTTCTATATTAAGTGCTATTTCTTCTGCTGCTTCTTTTTTTCTCTCCTCTACTTCAGCAGCGCTTAGATCTAGCTTCTCTTGTTGCGCATTTATATATTCAATACGTCTTTTAAGTGTTTGTTTCCAGTTTTCTGTTAGTTGCTCTTTTCTTTTTTCTAGAGCCGACACTTGGCTCACGATATCCCCAGAGACTTCTTTCTTGACTTCCTCAACCTCTTGCGCATGCACATTTTGGGCAAAGATAATCACTGTTGCCGCTAGGGCAATTTTAAAAATTGACTTCATAATTGTTTGTGTTTTGTGCGCTCGATGATGGCGCGTTATTGATGAATTTTCTTAATTATCTTTATTTGCAACTGCTTCTACAGCTCTATTAAACTCTTTTTTGAGCGTGCGGAACATTCTATCTTTAAAGGAGTCTGGATCAACCTCTGCCTCTACATCTAGCAGTAATTCGTTTGCATTTACTACTGGAGTTTGTGCTTCATAGATTTTCTGTCGCTTTATTTCAGTTTGTGCATTTTTAAGTAGCATATCGACCTCATCATCCGTTACAGAATAGTCACTTACATCAACGACTGTAACTCCATTATTTTCTTGAGACACATAAGCCTTGTTAAGTGACTTATCACTTAACATTCCGTCATTAACGTTACCTACCTTAGCTACGGCATTGTTTTTAGTTGAAGCAACTGTGGCTGTTGGCTTATAATTATTGCGGTATGTTTTGGTAGCAGTATTAGTTTTTTGCTTCGCATCACGCTTTCGCGAAAGCGTAACTTCATCATTCTCCACCTCTGCTGCAGCATCCTTTTCTACAACCTCCACCACCTGTATGTTCTCAGTGTTCCTTAAATTAATATTACTTGCATCTTCTTTATCGATGGTATTATTAATAGTTTCTGGCGTTTGTACTATTTGATTTTCTATTCCACCACTATCACCTCCAAAAATGATAGCTGTAAGAAAAACACCTGCAATAAAACTAGCTGCAATAGCAAGCCAGAACACCATGCCATTTTTCTTTTTACCCTGCTCCGTCTCAAGTTTACCCTCTATACGATCCCAAGCAGATGCGGTAGGTGCTATACGGCGACCTTCCAACTTTTCTTTAAAATTATCTTCTAACTTCATTGGTCCCATTATTAATTAATTCTTCTTCAAGTTTTGCTTGCAATTGCTTCCTTGCCTTAAACAACTGACTTTTTGAGGTGCTCTCACTTATTCCTAGTGTAGTCGCTATCTCCTTGTGTTTGTATCCCTCTATAGCATACATTATAAAAACTACACGGTATCCCTCTGGCAGATCATCTATTAAACTCTGGATGTGTGCCACCTCGAGATCTGTCTGGATATTATTTATAGCATCGTTGCTCTCAATCTCACCATCTTCTGTGAAGCACAACTTCTTTATCGCACGTAAGTAAGAAATGCTTTCCCTTACCATAATCCTGCGTATCCATCCTTCAAAGCTTCCTGAATTTTTAAAACTATCTAGCTTTGTAAATACTTTTAAAAACCCGTTACACATAGCCTCCTCTGCCTGATGTACATCCTTTATATAATAACGACACACACTTAGCATCTTAGGCGCGTGCTGCTCATAAAGTACTCGTTGAGCGTCTCTATTGCCTTTTATAGCTTTTTTAATAAGCTGTTTCTCGTTATTAAACTGTATGACTTTCATACTTGATTGATGGGTTTCTATCTATAAAGACGCAAGCTCTTTATAAAAGGTTGCCTCGTGTATTTAAAAAAGTTTTTAAATAAAAAATTCCAAAGTCTACAATAAGCATTCTTACTATAAACTTTGGAATCCAAACTATGATTATAACAGTGTTACCCTTTAAACTTCATAGGTAAGTGTACTACCTTTTTAGTTTCAAAAAACTCTTCTTCAAAAAATGAAGGAAGCTCATAAATGGTGGTAGTCGTATATTTTTGAAGCTCTTCTGTAAGATCGCCACCTTTTAAGTAGAGAATTCCATTCTTGAGTTCGTGAGTAGACTTTTTTGCAACTCTACCTTTTACCCAGTGTACAAATGTTTCCATTTGAGCTACTGCGCGAGAAACTACAAAGTCATATTGATCTTTTACGGTCTCAACGCGATCGTTTGTTGTCTTTACGTTTGTAATACCAAGTCCTTCTACAACCTCGTTTACTACTTTGATTTTTTTACCAATGCTATCTACTAGGTGAAAATTCACCTCTGGGTGTAGTATCGCTAGTGGTACTCCTGGAAATCCTCCTCCAGTACCCACGTCAAGAATTTTACTTCCAGGGTTAAATCGCTGTACCTTTGCAATGCCCAGTGAGTGTAGTACATGACGTAAGTATATTTCATCAATATCCTTACGGCTCACAACATTGATTTTAAGATTCCAGTCGTGGTATAAATCCTTCAATTTTGAGAATTGCTCGATTTGAGTTTCGGTGAGATCAGGAAAGTATTTTAATATGATATCCATTAGTAGTATATTAGGACTGTAAAAGTACCATTTTACTCCCTATTATTTTAACGCAGGTTCATAGCTGTGAGCGGGATTAAGTATTACTTTTACAAGGCTATTATAAAAGAAAAACTTTTTCGCGAAAGCGAGAGAAAAACGCTATACACAGTGCAATATCTTGAATTAAAGTGCGCTATGTTAGAGTAATTACAACATTATGGAAAATACAATTAAATTTTCGCGCACGGACTCAGCAAAATTCTTCAGAACGCTGAACAAACGTGTAAATTCTTATTTTAAAGAAAACGACATCAAACGCACAGGTAACTGGAAATTGTACCTCAAGGCAATTATCATGTTTGCTATATACTTAGTACCTTATTTCTTATTCTTAACTCTTGATATGCCTACGTGGCTGCAATTACTTCTTACTGTTGTAATGGGTGTAGGAATGGCTGGAATAGGTATGAATGTTATGCATGATGGAAATCACGGTTCATTTTCTAGTAAAAAATGGGTCAACAAATTAATGGGTAGTAGTATCTATATACTAGCTGGTAATGTGTACAACTGGCAAGTACAACACAATGTACTTCACCACACTTATACTAATATACACGGCCACGATGAAGATATGGAAGCTGGACGCGTATTACGTTTTTCAAAACATGGAAAATGGCACTGGGCTCATAAATTCCAGCAGTACTACTCTGTGTTTTTATATGGACTTCTTACTTTTAACTGGGCACTTACTACAGATTTTTTCCAAATGAAACGCTACATGAAGCGCAAACTATCTTATGGAAAACTACAAAGTCCTGCGAGACAATGGAGCACACTTCTTATCACTAAATCTATTTATCTAGGTATGTGGATCGTGATCCCGATGATTGTGATGGATCTTGCATGGTGGAAAATTCTAATAGGATTCTTTATTATGCACTACGTAGCTGGAGTAATTTTAAGTGTGATTTTCCAACTTGCACACATGGTTGAAGATGCTCACATGCCATTACCTGATGAAACAGGAACCATGAAAAATACTTGGGCGATACACCAACTATTTACTACAGTAAATTTTTCTACTAAAAATAAAATCATGAACTGGTTTTCTGGAGGTTTAAACCACCAGGTAGAACACCACATCTTCCCTCACATTAGTCACGTACATTATACAAAGATTAGTAAGATTGTAAGAGAAACAGCAAATGAGTTCAACCTTCCTTATCATGAGTATGAAACAACAAGAAAGGCGCTCGTTGCTCACTTCAACCACCTTAAAAATATGGGAATGAAACCTGCGATTACTGCATAAAACAAGCGTAATTTTTCAGAAAATATCAAGTGCCAAATCTCTTAAGGATTTGGCACTTTTTGTTAACTTGCAGTACAAAACTTATATCAACATAATATATAATCTCCTAGTATGAATAAACTATCTACCCGTGTAACAGAAATGGCTACCTCTGCAACACTAGCAATGGCTGCCAAAGCAAGAGAATTAAGAGCAGAAGGAAAAGATATCATAGGTTTAAGCTTAGGAGAACCAGATTTTAATACTCCAGACTTTATAAAGGATGCCGCAATACAGGCGATAAATGACAATTATAACTCATACACTCCTGTAGATGGCTATGTAGAGTTAAAAGAGGCAATCATCACAAAATTTAAAAGAGACAACAAGCTCGATTATAAACTACCGCAAATTGTAGTTTCTACTGGAGCAAAACAATCACTTGCTAATATTGCATTAGTATGTCTTGATCCAGGTGACGAGGTAATACTACCATGCCCTTACTGGGTAAGCTACTCAGATATTGTAAAAATAGCAGAAGGTGTGCCTGTTGAAGTACCAACTTCTATAGATACTAATTTCAAAATGACTCCTGAGCAGCTTGAGGCAGCTATTACTCCTAAGACTAAGATGCTTTGGTATAGCTCTCCTTGCAACCCTTCTGGATCTATTTACAGTAAAGAAGAATTACGTGGTCTAGCAGACGTTCTTGTTAAGTATCCAAACATCATCGTTGTAAGCGATGAGATATATGAGCACATCAACTATGTAGGTGAGCACGCTAGTATGGCTCAGTTTCCAGACATGTACGATCGTACGGTTACTGTAAACGGTGTGTCAAAAGCTTTTGCAATGACGGGATGGCGTGTAGGTTACATAGGCGGACCAGAATATATAGCTCGCGCTTGTAATAAAATGCAAGGACAGGTTACTAGTGGTACAAACTGTATCGCTCAACGCGCTGTGATAACAGCTCTAGAAGCTCCAGTAAGCAAAGTACAATACATGATAGACGAGTTTAAAAGTCGTCGAACTTTGATATTAGACTTACTAAATGATATTGAAGGTTTTAAATGTAACGAGCCAGAAGGTGCATTTTATGTATTCCCGAATATCTCATACTACTTCGGAAAAACACTAGGTGGAACAAAAATTGAAAACGCTTCAGATTTTTCACTCTACTTACTTGAAGCGGCAAATGTTGCGACGGTTACTGGTGAAGCATTTGGAAATCCAGACTGTATACGTATATCTTATGCAGCTAGTGTAGACAACATAAAGAATGCAATGAAGCAGATTAAAGCTGCTGTTTCATAGTTCTTATTAATTACGCTTTCGCGAAAACATAACAAATCAAAACCCGCTAATCTCTTAGCGGGTTTTTTAATATCTCTAATTCCACAATAAGTCTTAATATTCTTCTGCGTAATAAGGCACCCAAGCGACCATATAATTTACTTGTGAATAAGTATCTTAGTAACGTAATAGTGAGTGAGAGAATACCGCTTTCGCGAAAGCGCAACAAACACTTTAAAACAACGTAAACTGCAGAAAACTATAGCTGCAACTTCTATAATCTTCCTTATGAAAAAAACACTACTCGCAGGAATAATGGCCTTAAGCCTAATAGCCTGTAAAAACGATGCCCCAACAGAAACAGCTAGTACAGCAGACACATCACTAGCTTTTAACAATGTGCTAGACAACTATTATGAAGACGGACTAAAGCTTAACCCGCTTAACGCGACGATGTCTGGAGATAATAGATATAATGACAAATTTCCGGACGCATTATCTCAATCACATAAGGATGCAGTAAAGATATATTATACTTCGTACCGCGACTCTATCCAGCAATTTAACGACAGTGACCTCACAGACACAGAGAAGATGAGTAAAGAGGTACTACTCTGGGATATTGCCATCAATATAGAAGGTATGGAGTTTAAAAAAGATCTCACTCCTATAGACCAGATGTGGTCTCCACATCTTATGTTTGGCCAGCTTGCGAGTGGAGCGAGTGCGCAACCATTTAACACTGTAGAAGATTACCGCAACTGGCAGCAGCGCGTAGATGAGTACCTAGTATGGCTCAACAGCTCAGAACAGAATATGCGCCAAGGAATGAAAGAAGGCTACGTACTTCCTAAGTCTCTTATTAAAAAAATTATCCCACAAATGGATGCTATGACAGAGGCAACTGTAGAAAATCACTTGTTTTACAAGCCTGTAGCAAAATTCCCAGAAGGAATAACAGACGAAGATAAAAACACTTTACGCACAGATTACGTTGCGATGATAGAAGGTAAAGTTATCCCTGCTTATGCAAAGATGCGCGATTTCCTACAAAATGAGTACCTAGCTGCTGGTCGCGATAGCTCTGGCTATAGTGACCTACCTGCAGGTAGCGATTATTATGACTATGCTATCAAACTTTATACTACCACTACAATGAGCGCAGACGAGATACACCAACTCGGCCTGAGCGAGGTTACTCGCATACGTACTGAGATGGAAAAAGTAAAAGAGCAAGTTGGCTTTAAAGGAGACTTAAAAGCATTTTTTGATGATGTACGTACTAACAAAAAACTAATGCCCTACAGTACTCCAGAAGAAATCATTGCAAATTTTAATGCAATGCATGAGACCATTAAACCTCAAGTAGATTTACTTTTTAGCGTACAACCTAAAACAGCTTTTGAAGTGAGACAGACAGAAGCATTTAGAGAGAACTCTGCAAGTGCAGAGTATAATCCTGGATCGCTTGATGGAACTCGACCAGGTATTTTTTACACACCTATACCAGATGCTAGTACATATAATGTATATTCAGATGAGTCATTATTTTTACATGAGGCTGTTCCTGGACACCACTTCCAGGTGTCACTCACGCAAGAGAGCGAGACACTCCCACAGTTTAGAAAAACATTATGGTATAGCGCATATGGTGAAGGCTGGGCATTGTATACAGAATCGCTTGGTAAAGAGCTAGGACTTTATACAGATCCTTATCAATATTTTGGAACACTGGGAGCTGAGATGCACCGCGCAGTTAGACTTGTGGTAGATACAGGAATCCACACTAAAGGATGGAGCCGCGAGAAAGCGATTGCTTATTGTCTAGAAAATGAAGCAGAAAGCGAAGCAGGTATTACATCAGAAATTGAGCGCTATATGGCAAATCCGGGACAAGCGCTTTCTTATAAAATTGGCCAACTTAAAATTAGAGAGTTGCGCACAAAAGCAACCCAAGAGTTAGGTGATAAATTTGATATCAGAGAGTTTCACAAAGAAGTACTTGAGACGGGATGTATCCCACTTGCACTACTTGAGGAAAAAATTAATGCTTGGATAGAAGAAAGTAAATAATACCGCTTTCATGCAAGTGAAGTTTACACCGAGCTTGCCGAAGTGCGAAAGCAAAACATTATGAATAAAAAGATAGTATTACTAGGCTCAGGAGAACTGGGAAAGGAATTTGTAATTGCAGCACAACGCCTTGGTCAAACTGTAATTGCGGTAGATAGTTATGATAACGCTCCTGCAATGCAAGTAGCAGATGGTCGCGAGGTGATAAATATGCTAGATGGCGACGCTCTAGATAGACTAGTCGAGAAGCATAAGCCAGATTTTATTGTTCCAGAAATTGAAGCAATTCGCACAGAGCGTTTTTATGAATATGAAAAGCAGGGATATACCGTAATCCCAAGTGCAAAAGCTGCTAACTTCACAATGAATCGCAAATCTATACGCGACTTAGCGGCTAAAGAGCTTGGCTTAAAAACTGCAAATTATCGCTATGCAACATCTGCAGAAACATTACAAAAAGCAGTTATGGAAGTAGGAATTCCTTGCGTGGTAAAACCCCTAATGTCTTCTAGCGGAAAAGGGCAGTCTACCATCAAAACACCAGATGATATTCAACGAGCTTGGGAATACTCTCAAGCTGGATCAAGAGGAGATGTCGCCGAGGTGATTGTGGAGTCTTTTGTAAATTTCAATTACGAGATTACACTTCTCACTGTTACACAAAGAGATGGTGAGACGCTGTTTTGCCCTCCTGTAGGTCACCGTCAAGAACGAGGCGACTACCAAGAAAGCTGGCAACCAGCAACCATGACGGATGTTCATCTCAAAACCGCTCAAGAAATGGCAGCTAAGGTTACTGCTGCTTTGGGAGGAGCTGGTTTATGGGGCGTAGAATTCTTTGTAGGTGATGATGGTGTTTACTTTTCTGAACTCTCACCTAGACCACATGATACGGGTATGGTAACTCTGGCAAACACTCAAAACTATAATGAGTTTGAGCTTCACTTAAGAGCGGTTTTAGGACTACCTATAAAAGAAATTACTCAAGAACGTATAGGTGCAAGTGCAGTGATTCTTGCAACTAAGGATTCTGATAATCCATCTTTTACGGGTATAGAAAATATTGCCGCAGCTTCTAAATGTGACTTCAGGCTTTTTGGAAAACCTACTTCTCGCCCATATAGACGTATGGGAGTTGTAGTAACGTATGACGAACTGAATGGTGATATTAAAAACGTTACCAAAAGAGCAAAAGAGCTTGCTGCGAAGGTCACTGTGAATTAACAAATAATGACCTCTAACCTGAAACAAATTAAAGCGAGCATTTACGACAAATGCTCGCTTTATATTTCGGATTATCATGACGAGCTCGAAAGCAAATCCTACGGTGCCTGTACATTTACGCTATCAGGCTTTAATATTACATGTAGAGATGCGAAAGTAACGCCTAAAAAAGTAGGCCAATTTGTAACGTTCTGGAAGCGCTTGCAAAACGGGGAAATCTCACCTTTTCACGAAAGTGATCTTATTGATTTTTATGTAGTAAATGTAAAGACCGAAAACAAGTTAGGTCAATTTGTCTTTCCTAGATCAATACTTATCAAAAAAGAAATCATCTCAACTCAAAGTAAAGAAGGCAAAAGAGCTTTTAGAGTTTATCCAGCATGGGACACTCCAAATAACAAACAAGCTCTAAAAACCAAAAAATGGCAATTAGATTTTTTTTATGAGGTAAGTAAAGACGTAGATATAGATCTTATTACATCACTTTTTACATCCTGTGAAAAACAATGAAATACGTTAATAAAACAGCTACTCCCTTATAAGCGGCAATGTACTACATCTGAGTAATCCTTCTTGCTTTGCAATCTCTGCATAAGCAACTTCTTCAACAGTAATATTTTGATCTCTTAACCAAGTATTTAGACGAGTAAAATTACGTTCAGAAATTACTACTTCTGGCGATATACTGAATATATTAGAATTCATATTAAACATCTCTTGAGACGAGATTTCAAATACATTTTCTTTTCCGTAATGGTTTAACAACCAGTTATACTCATTTTCTTGAAGGAACCCATTTTTATGTAATATCGCTTTTCCATCTCCTACTGGCTGGAAACAGCAATCTAAGTGAAGTGCGTTACTGTATGGATCTGTGTTTGATTTTCTAAGATCAAATGACATTACTTTTTTATTTGGAAACAACTCCTGTATCATCCCTACGGCAAGCATATTTGTACGAGCAATGATATAATCTGGATAGTCTGCCCCTCTGTAAGTCCCGATAAAGATATGATCATCTGCAAGCATCACATCTCCGCCTTCAATATGCGCTTCTTCTGGCAATCTAAACACATGTGTTGACGCCACTTGCTTTATAACATGTTCAATAGCATCTATTTCTTCTTCCCTATCAGGGAGAATATTAGCCTTAAAAAACTTATCGTCAATCACAAATCCTATATCCCTAGTAAAGATCTGATTCATATCTTTTATAAGTTTAGGTCTATATACCTCTACATCATACTTCTTGAATATAGTCGCTACTGCTTCCATCTCTGGAACCATGTCTTTTTCAAGAGGATATGTACCTTCTTTAATATGAAGCGCTGACTTAGGATCGTAAGCATCTTCAAGTGATGGCGTAGGTCCATTACTTTCTGCAGTTCCTAAAACCACGGCTTTAAGACGTGACGTTTCGTTTTTTACATTGAGTTTAAGCATAGCGTGAAATTACAAATTCCACTCTTGAAATCCCAACAACAACGATTAAGTAAAATAAAAAATATAGTAATTGAATGTGAGTAAAACTATACGATTGGAATCCAGACTTCTTCTTGCGCATCTGGGTGATTAGGTCCTAAATAATCCGAACCCATGTACTCATAATGTGGTCTATGATCTAATTGATACCCAGACTGCGGAAGCCACTCTTGATACACATATTGAGCAAATTTACCAAAATCACGTGTGGTCCCTTTATATGGAAACACAGCCCATTTACCCTTTGGGATTTTCAACACTTCTAACTCTTTTGGAATATCATCTTCGTTAAATACCGCTACTGCCGCCCATTTTGCAAACTTGGTTTCTGGTGTAAAAGGAATAGACATAAAATTATCTGCGTAGCACTGCACGCTATAACTTCCACCATTAGACTTGTTATGAATTGACTTTTTTAATGGCCCAAAGGTTTGCCATAATTGCATTGTTGTATTATGAGATAAAGACATTGTAGTCTTTAAACCTGCAAGTATAAGTTCTGCTTGCTCTACAATAACTGGTAATGGATGGTTGGTATCTTTCACGAAAGTGAATTTACAAATTATAAACAGTCACATTCTGACTTTTTGAGCATAAAAAAAGAGCAAACGAAATGTTTGCTCTTTTATACTTTATTACTGAGTTCTTATCTCTCCGAAACTTCTTTAAAAGATCTTAAGTTTTCACCAGTATATACCTGACGTGGACGTCCGATAGGCTCTTTACCTAATCTCATCTCTCTCCACTGAGCAATCCAACCTGGAAGACGACCTACTGCAAACATTACAGTAAACATCTCTACCGGGATATCAAGTGCACGATAAATAATTCCTGAGTAGAAATCTACGTTTGGATATAATTTACGGTCTACAAAATATGGATCTTCAAGAGCTTCTTTTTCAAGTCCCTTAGCTATATCTAATACAGGATCTTCTATTCCTAATTGAGTAAGAACATCATCTGCAGCTACTTTAATAATCTTTGCTCTAGGGTCAAAGTTTTTATATACTCTATGCCCAAAGCCCATTAAACGGAAAGGATCTTCCTTATCCTTAGCTTTAGCCATATATTTCTTAGTATCACCACCATCTTCTTTGATAGCTTCTAGCATTTCAATTACAGCTTGGTTTGCTCCACCGTGTAGTGGTCCCCATAATGCAGAGATTCCTGCAGAAATAGAAGCAAATAAACCAGCATGTGATGATCCTACTATACGTACTGTAGATGTAGAACAGTTTTGCTCATGATCTGCATGTAAAATTAGCAACTTATCTATAGCCTCAATAACAGCTTTGTCCACCTTATACTCCTCATTAGGCTTTGCAAACATCATCTTATGGAAGTTCTCTACGTAACCAAGAGAATTATCTCCATAATCAAGAGGTTGACTCTTTTTCTTGCGCATTGCCCATGCAGCTAGTACTGGAAACTTCGCTAGAAGTTTTACAATAGCAGCATACATATCTTCTTCAGAATCTACATTTACAGTAGAAGGATTAAATGCTATAAGTGCAGAGGTAAGTGCACTTAACACACCCATTGGGTGTGCAGACTTAGGAAAACCATCTAAGATTTTCTTCATATCTTCATCTACGTGAGATTCAGATTTGATATCTGCGTGAAATTTATCTAGTTGTTGTTTTGTAGGAAGCTCTCCAAAAATCAATAAATAAGCTGTTTCAAGAAAATCTGCTTTCTCTGCAAGCTCTTCTATTGAATAACCGCGGTATCTAAGAATTCCTTTCTCCCCATCTAGAAAAGTAATAGCGCTCTCACAAGACCCTGTATTTTTATAACCTGGATCTATCGTCGTGATTCCTCCAGTAGCTCCTCTGAGCGTCTTTATATCAATTGCCTGCTCCTTCTCAGTTCCTGTAATTATTGGGAACTCGTAACTTTTTCCATCTATCGTTAGGGTTGCTTTATCTGCCATCTATCGTTATATTTTTCTTTTTTTATTCTATTGTTTGAAGTTAGGCTAAATTACAAAAAAGAAGTCTCATTTTTTAACATATGGACCTCATAGAAGGTTAAAAATTAATTAAATTCTTACTAGATAAGATAAGAGAGAATTTTCCAAATATAGAAGAAACTTATATACAGGCTTTTTACACAAAGGCAGATATGCTGTTTGTAGAATAATAAAAAAGGACATGTACCGTAGCACATGTCCTTTACCCAACTTAAATCTAGATTTTGAATCTCTTCAAAATCCATTTAAAAAAAGAGCGAGTGTACAACATCGAAGCGTAACTGCCCGCTCTTACCCAACTTAAAGTCATACTTGCTTGTTTATTCACTAACGATGCAACGAATGAGCCAGGTAAAAATTTAAAGAACTATATAGATTTAAATTTCGCTTTCGCGAAAGCAAAACCTACACAATTTTTAAAGATCATAATTTGGAAATATAAAATTAATGTATTTGAACGCGTTTACAACAGTATCTAGGTAAGATTTTACCTACTTTTCTATTTTTACATAAGACACTGAATTCAGTAGTAATAACCAATAATTTAAACAATAAAGAGTGCTACTAGTTTTAATTTTAAAAGAAAAATTACATTTCACTAAGCACATAAACCTAAAAATCCGTTATTAGACGGAAATTGAGGAAATAAAAATGCCCTCTCATGGAGAAGGCATTTTTCAAATAATATAATTCTTATAATTATTACTTTATCTTAAAAGCATTCATAGCCGGGAAGTATGCTGTATCAGCAAGCATCTCTTCTATACGAATAAGTTGATTGTACTTTGCCATACGATCAGAACGTGAGGCAGAACCTGTTTTAATCTGTCCACAGTTAAGTGCTACAGCTAGATCTGCAATCGTATTATCTTCAGTTTCTCCAGATCGGTGAGACATTACAGAAGTATAGCCTGCATTATGTGCCATGTTTACAGCTGCAATTGTTTCTGTAAGAGTACCTATTTGATTCACCTTAATAAGTATAGAGTTTGCAATCCCTTCATTTATCCCTCTTGATAAACGCTCTACATTAGTTACAAATAAATCATCACCTACAAGTTGTACTTTGTCACCAATCTTATCAGTAAGATATTTCCAACCTTCCCAGTCATTCTCATCCATTCCATCCTCTATAGATATAATTGGATATTTATCTGCTAGCTCAGCCAAGTAATCTGCTTGCTCCTCACTAGTACGTATTTTTCCAGTTTCACCCTCAAATTTTGCATAGTTGTATTTCCCATCTACATAAAATTCTGCTGCGGCACAATCTAGAGCTATCATAATCTCGTCACCCCAAGAGTAACCAGCTTTTTCTACAGCTATTTTCACACTATCAAGCGCATCTTCTGTACCGTCTAATGCTGGAGCAAATCCTCCTTCATCACCTACCGCTGTACTCAGATTACGGTCATGTAACACCTTTTTAAGGTTATGAAAAATCTCAGTTCCCATTTGTAATGCATGACTAAAGCTCTTAGCCTTTACCGGCATTACCATAAATTCTTGGAATGCTATAGGCGCATCACTATGTGATCCTCCATTAATAATATTCATCATAGGTACTGGAAGTGTATTTGCACTTACTCCACCTATATATCTATATAACGGCATATTCAATTCGGCAGCTGCTGCTTTTGCACAAGCAAGAGAAACACCTAGGATTGCATTTGCTCCAAGTTTTGATTTATTTGGAGTGCCATCAAGATCTATCATAAGCTGATCAATAGCGTTTTGCTCAAAAACAGATACTCCAAGTAATTCTGGAGCAATTAGTGTATTTACATTTTCAACTGCTTTCGATACACCTTTTCCCATAAAAGCATTACCACCATCACGCAACTCTACTGCCTCGTGCTCACCTGTAGAGGCTCCAGAAGGAACAGCTGCCCTTCCCATTACACCTAATTCAGTAAATACATCAACTTCAACAGTTGGGTTTCCTCGTGAATCAAAAATTTGTCTTGCGTGAACTTCTATGATTATACTCATGTTATAGTTGTTTTATTAGTTACGTAAAAATACGATTTTGATGATGATTTTGTGAAGTCAATGTTCTTTTGTAGCGATAACGTTTTCGCGAAAGCACAAATTTTAAAATAAAAAAATCCCCATCTTAGTTATTAAGATGGGGATTAAATTTTTAAGCTGTGACACTTTTAATATTATCTATAAATTGATCGAACAAATATGTTGCGTCGTTAGGTCCAGGGCTAGCTTCTGGGTGATATTGAACTGAAAAACAATTCTTATCCTTAAGCTTAATTCCTGCAACAGTGTTATCATTAAGGTGAACGTGCGTTATCTCCACATCGTTATTAGATTCTGTTTCTTCTCTATTTATAGCAAAGCCATGGTTTTGAGAAGTAATTTCTCCTTTACCAGTAACCAAGTTCATTATAGGATGATTGATCCCACGGTGTCCATTGTGCATTTTATAAGTAGAAATACCATTTGCGAGTGCTATCACTTGATGCCCTAAACATATTCCAAATAATGGATCGTTTGCACTAATGATATCTTTAGCAACTTGTATTGCGTTTTCAAGTGGCTCAGGATCTCCAGGTCCATTAGATAAAAAATATCCGTCTGGATTCCATTCTTTCATCTCCTTATAAGTAGTATTATACGGGAAGACTTTTACGTACGCTCCTCTTTTTGCAAGGTTTCGTAAAATGTTACGTTTGATACCAATATCTAATGCTGCAACCTTAACCTCGGCATTTTCTTCGCCAAAATAGTAAGCATCAGCGGTTGATACTTTTGAGGCTAATTCTAGTCCGATCATATCAGGAACCTCAGATAACTGTTTTTTCAAACCTTCAATATCATCTACGGCTGTTGAGATAACTGCATTCATAGCACCATTATCACGTATGTGTGCAACAAGTGCTCGAGTATCAACATCTGAAATAGCGAAAAGCTTACTGTCATTTAAGAAAGATTCCAGAGACTCTTCTGCATCTTTTCTTGAGTATGTGTAGCTGAAATTTCTACAAATTAAACCAGAAATTTTTACAGTGTCAGACTCAGTCTCAACATCTGTTGCGCCATAATTACCTATATGAGCATTTGTAGTTACCATTAACTGACCGAAATATGATGGATCAGTAAAAATTTCTTGATAGCCTGTCATTCCTGTATTAAAACAAACTTCACCAAAAGAAGTTGCTTCTTTGTCTCCTACAGATTTACCGTGAAAGATTGTTCCGTCTGCAAGTAATATTATGGCTGGTCTTCTAGATTGATATTTCATTTTTTGTTTTTTCCTTACAGAAGACAAAAGTAGTGAATATACTCTTTTGAAAAAAGAATAGTTTTATCACTGACGTTAATTAGGAGAAGATCTAAGCGTGCTTAATTTTGAAAACATTTTCTTCAAATCATGATCTTCTTTATACGACAACTTATTTTCTTTAATATATTGAACCATTACATCCTCATAATCATTAAAAATTGAGAGTACAGAGGATTTCTTTGGTTTAAATTTCTTAAACTCTCCTTCACTTATAAGGTAATAGTTCGTATTACTTACATATTCATCAGGCTCTTGTCCAACTTGTATATCAAATTTTCCTTCTCTTATTCTGACGTTATGGTCTTTCAACAAAGAAAGGTCATCAGATTCGTATATAACTTCCATTAATCTAGATATATTATCTTGAGGATTTAAAGTTCTTTTGAAAATTAAATCATTTATACTAACAGAACTGACAACAAATTGATTTACATCTAATAGATACTCTCCCTCTTTAAAAGAAAATGTCCCTCGTTCCTTATCAAAGTTAATATTACGTACATCTATAACTTGCTTATTCTGCGTTATTACTCTAGCAGAACTAAGCCAATTATCAAACAGAAACTTATCACCCTCTATCTTAGTTGCAGCCTTAAATGTTCTGCCCGAATAGTTGCCTCCATCAAAATTGACCAATGACCCATCGATAGCTTGATTAGAATTCAAGCTAGACATAAACGTCACATCTTCAGATTGACCGAATGCTGTTAGGGAATTAATAAGTAAAACGGAGATTAAGAAATATTTCATAACTATAAAGTTGTTTTGTTTACTAATATAATGCGCTAGCAACGGAACTCAACAGGAATTCGAAATCTTAACAAGATATTATGACTCTTTTGAAATCGAAAAAGGCCCTGCTTAATAGCAAGGCCTTTTTAAAACTGTCTAGATAAAAAATTATCTATTCTTCTTCGTTAGAAGCTTTTTCTTCAGTTGCAGCAGGTGCTACAGCTTCAGCTTTTTTACTTCCACGACGAGTATTCTTCTTTTTTGCTGGTTTACCTGGGCTATAAATCTCGTTGTAATCAACAAGTTCTATCATTGCCATATCAGCATTATCCCCAAGACGGTTACCCATCTTGATAATACGAGTATAACCTCCTGGACGATCACCAATCTTTGCCGCTACATCTCTGAATAATTCAGTTACTGCATCTTTTTGGCGAAGCTTTGCAAAAACGATACGACGATTATGAGTAGTATCTTCTTTTGACTTTGTGATCATTGGCTCAACAAACTGCTTTAAAGCTTTTGCCTTTGCCACTGTCGTGTTTATTCTTTTATGTTCAATTAAAGAGCAAGCCATGTTTGCAAGCATAGACTTTCTATGTGCAGTCTTTCTCCCTAAGTGATTAAATTTCTTTCCGTGTCTCATTGTAATATGTATTTTCCCGCTTTCGCGAAAGCGCTAATGCATTTCTGCTATAGCTAACTAGTCTTTATCTAATTTATACTTAGCTAGATCCATTCCAAAACTAAGGCCTTTTACATTTACAAGCTCTTCAAGCTCAGTAAGTGACTTTTTACCAAAGTTTCTAAATTTCATCAAGTCATTTTTGTTATAAGAAACAAGATCTCCTAATGTTTCTACTTCTGCAGCTTTTAAACAGTTAAGCGCACGAACGGAAAGATCCATATCGATAAGCTTAGTTTTAAGCAACTGACGCATGTGTAGAGATTCTTCATCATAAGTTTCAGTCTGAGCTATCTCATCTGCCTCTAAAGTGATACGCTCATCTGAGAATAACATAAAGTGGTGGATAAGTGTCTTAGCAGCTTCAGTAAGAGCTTCTTTAGGATGAATAGATCCATCAGTAATGATTTCAAAAACTAATTTTTCATAATCAGTTTTCTGCTCAACACGATAGTTCTCTATACTATATTTTACATTACGGATAGGAGTATAAATAGAGTCTGTAAAGATAGTTCCAAGAGGTGCATTAGACTTCTTGTTCTCTTCAGCAGGTACATATCCACGTCCCTTTTCGATAGTAATTTCCATATTAAGATTTACCTTCTTGTCCATGTTTGCTATCACCATATCAGGATTAAGCACTTGGAAACCAGAAATAAATTTTTGGAAATCACCAGCTGTTAATTGATCTACTCCAGATAATGAAATTGTTACAGTTTCGTTATCTATCTCTTCTATTTGTCTTTTAAAACGTACTTGCTTAAGATTAAGGATGATTTCTGTAACATCCTCAACTACTCCAGCCAATGTAGAAAACTCGTGATCTACACCTTCTATACGTACAGATGTAATTGCAAAACCTTCTAATGAAGATAACAATACACGACGTAAAGCGTTTCCTACGGTTAAACCGTAACCTGGTTCTAAAGGTCTAAACTCAAATTTACCTTCAAAATCAGTAGAGTCAATCATAATGACTTTATCGGGCTTCTGGAAATTTAATATTGCCATATCGGTTTTCTAGCTTTAGTGGTTATTACTTAGAGTACAGCTCGACGATGAACTGGGTATTGATGTTTTCAGGAATCTGAAGACGTTGTGGTATTGCCACAAAAGTACCTTCCTTCTTATCGTTGTTCCAAGAAATCCACTCGTAGACGTTACTTGAATTTTGAAGAGAGTTAGAGATTACTTCTAAAGATTTAGACTTCTCACGTACCGCAACAACATCACCAGGCTTAACCTGAAATGAAGGAATGTTTACGATGCTTCCGTTTACAGTAATGTGACGGTGTCCTACTAATTGACGTGCACCACTTCTTGAAGGAGACATTCCCATTCTGTGTACAACATTATCAAGACGACACTCACAAAGTTGAAGTAAAACTTCACCTGTAATTCCTGGAGCACGATTTGCTCTGTCGTACATATTTCTAAACTGACGCTCAAGGATACCGTAAGTATACTTTGCCTTTTGCTTTTCAGCTAATTGTACAGCGTATTCAGATTTCTTTCCTCTACGTCTGTTGTTTCCGTGTTGCCCTGGAGGGTAATTTCTTTTTTCAAAAGATTTGTCTTCTCCGAAGATTGCTTCGCCAAATTTACGAGCGATCTTTGTTTTGGGACCAGTATATCTTGCCATTTTAAATGTATTTGTTGAGGGTGATTAGAAATTAAGGTCAATCCTTTGCTAATCGTTCTCCCTCGAGATATTAATTATAATTTATTATTAAACGCGACGTCTCTTAGGAGGACGACAACCATTGTGCGGCATTGGAGTGATATCAATAATCTCAGTCACTTCAATTCCACTGTTGTGTACAGCACGTATAGCAGACTCACGTCCGTTACCTGGGCCTTTAACATACACTTTTACTTTACGAAGCCCAGCTTCGTGAGCAACCTTAGAACAATCTTCTGCAGCAGTTTGAGCAGCATACGGAGTATTCTTTTTAGAACCTCTGAAACCCATTTTACCGGCAGATGACCAAGAGATAACATCTCCTTTCTTGTTTGTTAACGAAACTATGATGTTATTAAATGAAGCAGTTATATGGGCTTCCCCAACTGATTCTATAACAACCTTACGTTTTTTTGCAGTTTGCTTTGCCATTATGCCTTATTATTTAGTTGCTTTCTTCTTGTTTGCAACTGTTTTACGCTTTCCTTTTCTAGTACGAGAATTATTCTTTGTACGTTGTCCTCTTAAAGGAAGACCCACACGATGACGAATACCACGGTAACAACCGATGTCCATCAAACGTTTAATGTTCAAAGAAACTTCTGAACGAAGTTCTCCTTCTATTGTAAATGTACCAACAGCATCACGTATGCGACCTATTTCGTCGTCATCCCAATCAGATACCTTTTTATCTTCTGATACATTAGCAGCTGCAAGAATTTCTTCTGCTCTACTTTTTCCGATTCCAAAGATGTACGTTAATGCAATTACACCTCTCTTTTGTTTTGGGATATCTATCCCTGCAATTCTAGCCATAACTATTAACCTTGTCTTTGTTTAAACCTAGGATTCTTTTTGTTGATTACGTATAATCTTCCTTTGCGACGAACGATCTTGCAATCGGCGCTTCTTTTTTTAATGGATGCTCTTACTTTCATATCCAGCTTTTTTCCGCTTAATAGCGGTAAGTTATACGAGCCTTTGATAAATCGTAAGGACTCATTTCTAATTTTACTTTATCCCCAGGTAATAATTTGATATAGTGCATACGCATTTTACCTGAGATATGCGCTGTCACAACGTGACCGTTTTCTAACTCTACTCTAAACATTGCGTTAGACAATGCTTCGATTATAGATCCATCTTGTTCTATTGCTGCTTGCTTTGCCATTATGCTACTGCTTTTCTGTTTTTACCTGATTTCATAAGACCATCGTAGTGCTTATTCAAAAGATAAGAATTTACTTGTTGCATAGTATCTATAGCTACACCAACCATAATTAATAGTGATGTACCTCCATAAAACAATGCCCATCCTTGTTGCATACCTAATACATTAACTGCTACTGCAGGAAATATAGCGATTAGAGCAAGAAACACAGAACCCGGAAGAGTAATCTGCGACATTATTCTATCTAAATATTCAGCAGTTTCAGATCCTGGACGTATGCCAGCTATAAAGCCACCACTACGTTTTAAATCATCAGCCATTTTATTAGTAGGCACCGTGATTGCTGTATAGAAATATGTAAAAACAATAATCAATAATGCAAACACAAGGTTATACCAAAAACCAAAAATATTATTTCCGAAGTTGGTTTGTAACCAAGTTCCAGCAGTGGTATCTGCCAAGAAACTTGCACCACCTATCAACCCAGGAACAAACATAATTGCCTGCGCAAAGATAATAGGCATTACCCCAGAAGCGTTAAGTTTTAGTGGTAAAAATTGTCTACTACCAAAAACATTTTTTTCATAGGCTCCAGTCGCTGTTCTTCTTGCATATGAAACCGGCACTTGACGTACTGCCATAACAAGTAAAATACACAACAAGATTATCACAAACCAAATCACTAACTCTATGAGTATCATGATTAAACCACCGTTAGACTCAGTAACACGAGCTACCCATTCTTGTACAAATGATATAGGCATTGTTGCAATAATACCCACCATAATTAAAAGTGAAATACCATTACCGATACCTTTATCTGTAATCTTTTCACCTAACCACATAGCAAAAACACAACCTGTAACTAAAATAAATACAGATGATATATAGAATGTAGGTGTTAAACCCATTACAAAAGCACTAGAAGGAACTCCTAATGCAGGTAACGCAGCGAGATATCCTGGCGCCTGTAATAAACAGATTGCAATAGTTAACCATCTAGTTATTTGGTTGATTTTTCGTCGTCCACTTTCACCCTCCTTTTGTAGCTTCTGCAGATAAGGTATTGCTATACCCATTAACTGCACCACAATAGAAGCAGATATATACGGCATAATACCCAACGCAAAAACTGATGCATTAGAAAATGCACCACCTGTAAATGCAGCTAGAAGACCTAACAAACCTTGATCAGTACTATCCTGCAAGCCCCCAAGTTGTGAAGCATCTATACCAGGAAGTACTACTTGAGCACCAAAACGATATACGAGGAGAAGTGTGAGCGTAAGGAGTATTCTATTCCTTAGCTCATCAATCTTCCAGATATTCTTTATTGTATCTATAAATTTCATCCTCTTATATCAATTATAACGTTACAGCTTCACCGCCAGCAGCTTCAACAGCAGCCTTTGCAGTTGCAGTAAATTTATGTGCAGATACTTTAATTTTAGCCTTAAGCTCTCCTCTACCTAATATTTTAACTAGATCGTTTTTACCAACTAATCCAGCTTCCATAAGAGATTCTATAGATACTTCTTCCGTCAGGCGTCCAGCATCAACATACTCTTGTAG
>CAJXSW010000015.1 GCA_913060645.1 uncultured Dokdonia sp.
ATCTACACTATCCTCTTCGTCGGCAGCGTCAGATGTGTATAAGAGACAGCTTTACTATATACACCACTAAAGGATTGGATTTGTGCTTTGTGCCTTCCGTATACATCTTCCAGCGCATCTGAAATCTCTCCTAAAGTTGCTCGCTCCTGTGCAGCTGTAACCGCCAGTGCAAGTAAATTACCATTACCCGTACGAGCCGCTTCTGTAAGTGCAGCGAGGGCTTTTTTTACATTTTCGGTATTACGAGCTGCTCTAATATCTGCTAAACGCTTAAGCTGCCCTTCTCTTACTTTTGTATTATCTACATCAAGAATATCTAGGTGCTCATCTTCTGTAGGTCGGTATTTATTTACTCCTACAATAATATCTTGCGCACTATCTATGCGTGCTTGCTTTCTAGCAGCGGCCTCTTCAATACGCAGTTTAGGAATCCCAGCTTCAATCGCTTTAGTCATTCCGCCTAGCTCCTCAACTTCTTCAATAAGTTCCCAAGCTCGGTGAGCAATATCATCTGTAAGTGACTCTACATAATAACTACCAGCCCAAGGATCTACTGTTTTTGTAATATGCGTTTCTTGCTGTAAGAATATCTGTGTGTTTCTTGCAATACGCGCAGAAAAATCTGTAGGTAAGGCAATAGCCTCATCCAGTGCATTTGTATGTAAACTCTGTGTGCCTCCAAAGGCAGCCGCAGCTGCTTCAATGGTAGTACGAGCCACATTATTAAAAGGATCTTGCTCCGTAAGGCTCCACCCACTTGTCTGGCAGTGCGTTCTAAGAGCGAGAGATTTAGGGTTTTTGGGGTTAAATTGCTTTACAATTTTTGCCCATAGCATACGTGCTGCACGCATTTTGGCAATTTCCATAAAGTGGTTCATCCCTATTGCCCAGAAAAAAGATAATCTTGGAGCAAAGCTATCAATATCCATTCCTGCAGCGAGTCCGGTTTTTATGTATTCCAGACCATCTGCGAGTGTGTAAGCAAGTTCTATATCACAAGTAGCGCCGGCTTCTTGCATATGGTATCCTGAGATAGATATACTATTAAATTTAGGCATGTTTGCAGCCGTATATTCAAATATATCTGAGATAATTCTCATTGAAGGAGTAGGTGGATATATGTACGTGTTGCGCACCATAAACTCCTTCAAAATGTCATTTTGTATCGTTCCAGAAAGCAGTGCTGGATCCACTCCTTGTTCTTGAGCTGCTACAATGTAAAATGCCATAATAGGCAATACAGCACCGTTCATAGTCATTGAAACAGACATCTTATCTAGCGGTATCTGATCAAAGAGAATTTTCATATCCTCTACAGAATCTATCGCAACACCAGCCTTACCTACATCACCTACTACGCGCTCATGATCACTATCATAACCACGGTGCGTGGCAAGATCAAATGCCACCGAAAGCCCTTTTTGACCAGCAGCGAGATTACGGCGATAAAATGCATTACTATCTTCGGCAGTTGAGAAACCTGCATACTGTCGTATCGTCCATGGACGACGCACGTACATCGTACTATAGGGGCCTCTTAAGTGCGGAGCAACACCAGCAATAAAATCAAGATGCTCCAGTCCTTTTACATCATCCTTAGTGTAACGAGACTTTACATCAATCTTCTCTGCAGTAGTAGTGATCTTAACTTCTGCTAATGAAGGAGAATTTTCTTCTTGGGAAGAAAGTGTGATATGTTGAATATTTCTTCTACTCATTACTTTCTTTTATAGGAAGCTCAGTCATTGTAAGCTGTTGATAATAAGTATCCAAAGCCACATATAAAGCCGTATATCTATCTGATTGAGATTTGTATGCAAAATTTCTCATTCGAGAATTAAATAATTTTGGATCCATTGTGTTTGAATCAACAAGCGCTTCTATCATAAGAGCAAGCTGCGGATCCTCTATATTTTCAAGAACACATAAAATATTATTATACACTAGATTACTTTTAAATCCGCCGTCTTTTATAAATCCTTCTTTTACAAGTTCCTTTCTTATTTCTAAAGTATGTGATGTAGCTAATCGCTCATATTCTGCTACTCCCGAAAAACCAGCATATAAAAAATTTGCATAGGCCTTATTAATCAATTGTGATTCTGGATCATAGGCATTTGTGATATCTTGTTCAAATTGGTACAGTGCTTCATTGAGCAGTGCATTATTTTCATTTTCACAATTAATTACTTGTTCCTTATCTGCGTGTTTATACTCAAGTGAAGCTTGATTTTCACATGATACCACTCCAACTGCTATAATTATTGCAACAATAAGGTTATACACTTTTTTCATAAGACTACTTTTCTGCTTTAATACGTTCTTGTTCTAATGCCTCAGCTAGGCGTTTTGCAATTATAGGCTCCAGTAAAGTTTTACGAGGATTAATTTTCACAAAAGGGTAAATTTCTAACTCACCTTTCATTGCGTCTTTTGGATTAGGATGTTTATTTGTCCCCAAAAGAATCAACTCTCCTTCATCAAACTTAGCCTGTTCCTTTGCAGCACTTTCTTTTATTTTACGCTGGATAGTTCCTTCTTTAAGTTGTCTCAAAAATCCTCCTTGCGCTTCTATATCTTTATAAAGCGTAAGTGCTTTTTCAGCCAATTGCGAAGTAAGCTCTTCTACATAATAAGAACCATCTGCAGGGTTTTGAACTACATCAAAATAGCTTTCTTCTTTGAGAACGATGAGCTGGTTGCGAGAAATGCGCTGTCCAAAATTATTAGTCTTGTGATATAGTGCATCATAAGGCATATTTACCACCCAGTCTGCGCCACCTAGCACAGCACTCATACACTCCGTAGTGGTGCGCAGCATGTTTATATTATAATCGTAAATCGTTTTATTGCGTCTTGATGGGTGCGCTATTATGCTAATAGCTGCATCCGTGTAATTAAATGCAGACAGCACTACCGCAGCAAGCTTTCTGAGCGCTCTTAGCTTTGCAATTTCAAAAAAGTAATTAGTTCCTACTGCAACTTCAAAAGTGACAAGATTTATACTAAGCTTCTCTTTCTCACAATGGTTCAAATATTCGGTAAGATGAGCTATGCCGTAAGCTAGTTGCTGTACCATAGTGGCACCAGCATTCTGATATAAGGTGGTATCTACAGTAAGTTTACTTTCTTCTCCCTGTAGCAAACTGCTCACTATATCGTGATCCTTTTGCAAGTTGTGATACCAGTTACCATCAAGTGCAAGATGATTAATGATATCGAGCTTTGTGGTGATATGATACGCTTTCGCGAAAGCGTGAAAACGTTTATAAAAATCTTCATCAAGAAAACTGAGCTCAAAATAAAGAGGGATTCTTTTATGCTTTAAACTTTCAAATAACAACTCAAGATCAAACAAAGTATCTGCCTGAAAGTAGATAGCCTCTGCTCCGTTCTCTATAGCTTTATTTGCGGTTTGCGCCGACTTAGCCGCATCTACTATAAATATTTTCTCTCCTATAAACCATTGTTGTGGAGCTTGAACAGCGACAGTTTCTTTTATTTCATCACTGTGATAAAAAGGCTTTACATGTATCCCTTCTAGACTTTGCCAGACAAGCGTCTCATTATAGTCTGCCCCTTTGAGGTCAAACTGTATTTTTTGCTTGAAAGCCTTTGCCGAAACTGCGTCAAATTCTGAAAATAAATTAGTCTTCATTCTCTGTAGATAAACTATCTTGATATTCAATTATATAAATCTCCTCGTTATCCTTTTTCATAAGGTATTCTTCACGAGCAAATCTTTCTAAACCTGCACTATCTTTAAGTTGTAAGATTTGTGCATTATCCTCTGCTATTTCCTTTTTAAAGTATGCCCTATTACCTTCCAGCTTATCGTATTCTTGATTGAGCTCTCTGTGTAATAAATAAGAACTTCCATCAAAAAACAGCATCCACACTATAAAAATGAAAAAAATGAGCAAGTATTTATTGCTCATTATTCTAAACCATTTTTTCTGTTTTAGTTCCTTGATGTTCATTGTTGTAAATATAACAAAACCTTAATGTAATCGTTCGTTTATGATACTACGAACGATATCTACAGCCACTGTATTGTACCTATTATTAGGTATAATGATATCTGCAAACTCCTTTGTAGGCTCAATGAACTGCTGGTGCATGGGCTTCAGTGTAGTTTGATATCTATTTAACACCTCATCTAGATCACGACCACGCTCTGCAATATCTCTCTTAAGACGGCGTATTAAACGCTCATCACTATCTGCATGCACAAATACTTTGATATCAAAAAGATTACGAATATTAGGATCTGTCAAAATAAGAATCCCCTCTACCACAAGCACGTTTGTAGGACTCGTAAGGACGGTCTCATCAATGCGGTTATGTGCAACAAATGAATACATAGGCTGCAAAATATTTCTTCCCTCTTTAAGCTCAACAAGATGCTGGCAAAGCAAAGGAAAATCTATTGCGTTAGGGTGATCAAAGTTCACCTTCTTACGATCTTCCATCGATAATGCAGAGAGATCTTTGTAGTATGAATCTTGAGAAATTACTGTTACTTGTCCTTCTGGTAGATCTGACACAATCTGATCTACAACGGTAGTCTTACCACTTCCGGTACCACCGCCTATTCCTATAATAAGCATATAATATTATTTTGAGGTAAAGGTACTATTTACGGATTAGTCTTTTATGAGAGGTTTCAAAAAATCAAGAATAATAGTAAAAGCTCAACTATCGCTTTTGAGCAAAAAAAAAATCGAAGGCCCTAAGAAAGCCTTCGATTTTTTCTTTTACGCTATTAAGAATAAATAATCTTATTCTTCCTCGCTATTTCCTACTTGCTCCTCATATTCTGGATATAAAAATGCATTGTAAGGAAATCTTGTCACGTGAATCTCTCTTACGCGTTCGTAGATTTTCTTTCTGAACTCCTCAAAGTTATTTTTGTTAAGTGCAGATATAAAGATAGCATCACCATTAGTACGTGACATCCATGTTTCTTTCCACTCGTCAAGTGTGTAATGTGCACCAGTGCGCTCTACCATAAGATCTTCGTCATCATAAGCCTCTGCCGTATAAGCATCAATCTTATTAAAAACCATAAGCGTAGGCTTGTCCATACTCTCAATCTCATCAAGAATCTGGTTTACAGCATTAATGTGATCCTCAAATTGTGGATGAGAAATATCTACCACATGCAGTAGTAAATCTGCCTCACGCACTTCATCAAGCGTACTTTTAAAAGAATCTACTAGCTGTGTAGGTAACTTACGTATAAATCCTACCGTGTCTGAAAGTAGAAAAGGAAGATTCCCTACCACCACTTTACGTACGGTAGTATCTAAGGTTGCAAAAAGTTTATTTTCGGCAAATACTTTACTCTTACTTATTACATTCATGAGGGTACTCTTCCCCACATTCGTATAACCTACGAGAGCAACTCTCACGAGTGCACCACGATTACCACGCTGCGTAGCCATTTGCTTATCTATAGTAAGCATCTTCTTTTTAAGCAAGGTAATACGGTCACGCACAATACGTCTATCTGTTTCAATCTCTGTCTCTCCAGGACCGCGCATACCTATACCTCCACGCTGGCGCTCAAGGTGTGTCCATAAACCCGTAAGTCTAGGCAGCAAATACTCATACTGAGCAAGCTCCACTTGTGTGCGTGCATAACTCGTTTGAGCTCTCTGAGCAAAAATGTCAAGTATCAAATAGGTGCGATCTACAATCTTACATTTTAAGATTGCTTCTATGTTACGTTGTTGTCCAGGAGTAAGTTCGTCATCAAAGATCACAGTACCCACATCGTGCTGCTCTACATATGCAGCAACGTCTTCCATCTTCCCTGTCCCTATAAAAGTTTTAGGATTAGGTTTTTCTAATTTCTGAGAGAAACGCTTTAAAACTTCACCTCCTGCTGTATAAGCAAGAAACTCAAGTTCGTCAAGGTATTCCGTCATTTTATCGTGTGATTGCTTTTGAGTAACTAGCCCCACCAGCACACACTTTTCATAATCTATTTTTTCTGTTTCGATCATATTAACAAAGGTAGCAAATGGATTGCAGTCTTTTTGACTAAATTGTAACACTCATAGACACTATTCATTATGAAGGATGATTCCGCTTTCGCGAAAGCGCAACAAGAAAAAATACAATGTGCAGTAGGCTTTTACAACCTAGAAAATCTTTTTGACACGACAAACAACCCAGAAACGCTAGATGACGACTTTACACCGAACGGTTTTAAGGAGTGGAATAGCTATAAGTTTAATAAGAAAATAGCCAAACTATCTAAAGTCATCTCAAACATAGGAAAGGATGACACTAAGACCTCACCTTCTCTCCTAGGAGTTGCCGAAGTGGAAAATAGATCCGTATTAGAATCACTTATTGCGACAGACAACCTCAAAGATGAAGGTTATGATATTGTTCATTATGACTCTCCAGATGAGCGTGGTATTGACGTAGCTTTATTATACAAAAAAGCAGATTTTAAAGTAACACAGAGTGAGCCCATCACACTCTACCTAGAAGCCGATGAAGGTGGCAGAGACTATACTCGTGACATTCTTTATGTTCAAGGAGAACTTTTAGGAAATCCTGTGCACATACTAGTAAATCACTGGCCTTCCCGAAGATCTGGTGAGAATGAAACCTCACAAAAGCGCATTGCAGCAGCTCAGCGTAATAGGGAAGTTATTGATAAACTCATAAATGAAAATCCTAAAGTGAAGATTATCATTATGGGCGATTTTAATGACGGGCCACACAGCGAAAGCGTAAAAAACAACCTCGTTAAAACTGAGTTTTATAACCCTATGCTGTACTTAGGAACAAGATATGAGGGAAGTTTAAACTATAGATTTGAGTGGTTCATTTTTGATCAGATTATCTTTTCAAACAATTTTGTACAACTACACGAAAACACACTTCTTTACGAGAAGTCAGATATTTACAATGACTTTTTCCTCACTGAGTATGATGGTAAATTTAAAGGAACACCCTTCCGCACCTATGCAGGAAAAAGATATTTAGGCGGCTATAGCGACCACTTTCCGGTTTATAGCATTCTATCTACAAGACCTGACTAAAAGGATGTTTTAATTTGCTTTAATTTGAATCTCGTCAAGTTCATAAGTACCGTCAAAACTTGCATTCCCAGATCCGTTATATCTAAATGCAACATAGCCAGTACCTGTGACACAGGAGAGATCTACAATACCAGAGTCAATCCAGTTTCCAAAGAAATCATTATCTGCCACAATATCTGCTGCGGCTAGGACATCCCAAGTAGAAGCAGCAATTGTTGTGACATCGCCATCCCAGTCGTTAGAAAAAAGCAGCGTCAACCTACTGCCGTCTGCAAAGCTATTTGAGGTTCTAAAACGTAAGGTTTCTCCTGTATTTGATGTAAAATCTAATGGCGGAGTGATTAACCAAGACACCGTTCTCGCATCTCCAGAAAAAGCAGATGCAATTCTTGCAGACCTACCTAATGAGGCATTCTGTCCAGTGCTCGTATAAGCTTCCCATGCTTGTGTACCTTCTTCCTGATAATTAGTCCAGCCATTACCCATTATAGGGTTGTTATTAGTTTGCGTTTCAAAAAACTCTTCAAAGAGTATATTCTCTCCCATTCCACTAGCTGGACCGCAATCTATTTCTACGGGATCACAGCGATCTGTCTCCCCAAAAATGACTGCTTCTGGATTGTTAATTGCAATATTGTAGGTATCTCCAAAAAAGTTACGTGTAAGTACTCCAGAAATATCTCCAACTCCATCTGGTAGCAATATGGATTTAAAATTTGCAAAGGTACTTGTGCTTACAATGGTAGATTGCCCAGTGGAACAGTGTACCAGTTCTCGCTCTCCATCAAACTCATCAAGAGGTTCTCCCGCGTAGGTAACACTCCCATCAATGACATCCTCCTTTATAAACTGAACATCTGTGAGCTTGACGAATATATTTTCTAACTCATTACTAAAGTCTTCTATAGTGACCTCCAGCGGAATTATCTCTTCAATAATGGCTGATCTCTGCATAAAGCTAAACTGTGCTGGCGCTGGAATTTTATCTAGATTATCTGTCATGCCCAGCGTTAATACTCCGTTGCTATCTCCTATCCACAAACCTCCTATGGATTGATTGTTTAGCGTTGCATTACCTAGCTTTACAAATACCTTGCGACCCACTTCATAATAGGTAAACAGCGGACTTTCATCTATAAGTACGCGAACACCTGCTGTAGGACTACTTGCTGCATCTTGTATGATGAGCTCTTCAAACCAGTTTCCAGAGGCATCACTACTTATCACAAAACCTTCTACATAACGATTGGTTTCAGAAAGATCAAGTCTAAATGTGCTCCGTAAGGCCGTAATATCTGCCTCGCTAGTGGCATTGATACCAAGATTATCTGCTTCACTCAAAACAGCTTGCTCATAGAGATTTACTAGTTGTGCGATGGTGATTATTTCTCCGTCTAGATTTGGATCTGTGATTTCAAGTACTGGTGTTGAAAACTCATCATCATTTACGCAACTTACAATTAAGAAGAGTAAAACAACAACTAACAGTTTCTGGAATAATTTCATCATCTTAATTTTAAAGTTAGAATCTAACGTAAGCATTTACGTAGTACGTGGTTCCTCTGCCAAAGAATAAACGATCTCCAAAAATGGGAGTGGCGCGTTGAGATTCTTCAAGTTTTAATCTATAATTTACCCTACGAGAATCCTTAAAGCCTCCCGTAATATAATTTTCATTGAGTACGTTGTTTACTGTTGCAAAAAAGCCAACAAAGTAACTTCCTATCCTCCAAGACTTCCCTCCTATAATATTTACGAGATTGTAGCTATCTATTTGTGATTGCCTAAGCAAACCCTTAGCCACCTCCGCATCAAAGTCGTTGAATGGTTGACCGTCTATGTCTTGGTTAAAATTTGCTGTACGTGCTAGATTACTAATGTCTATGTAAGCATTAGAAAAGCGATTTACCGTAATGCCAAAATTCCAAAAATCTGGATCTCTATACTCAAGACCTAGTTGATAGGCTCTTTCTGGCCCGCCAGCAACGTGCAAATTATTGAGTATAACTTTCCCATCTCCAAAAGTCTGAGGTCCATCAAAATCATCAGAGGTGTAGTAGATATCTGGATTATTTGCATACGTATATTGACCTACAGATGCAGCTGCCTTTAACTTGAGCGTAGGTAATACCTGCGCCTCTATTCCTACTTCTACACCTATATTTTGCCGCGCAACATTAGTAAGCACTTCTTGTACAAAAGATGCCTCCGTTTGCGCTATCGAATTTTGAGTAAAAAAGAATCCTAAATCAGTCCCGTTTTGAAACCCAGTATAAAATCCTGTGAGACGTGCTTTTACAATAGGGGATCTATAAATATAGCTAACATCAACACTTTGTATTTGCTCTGATGTTAGGTTATTTACTACATCATTATTTTGTCTAGCATTGCTAAAACTATTTCTAATAGAAGGAGCAGTGGTATAGTAAGCTCCGTTTACTGTTACTATATGTCTACCTGTAAATTTATAAGTCGCACTTGCTTTCAATCCTCCATCTGTAAATGAAAGTTTCTCACTTAGTCCAAAGGAATTCACACCCACAAAATTTCCGTTCTCAAATAATCCCTCTCGCTGATAACTTGTAGTACTTGCCGTACCAGAAATAAAGAAATCTGTATTCTTAAAAGTAAACTGTGCTTGAGCAAATCCGCTTATTGTACTTGAATTAATATTATAGTTATACTTATACCGATCTCCTACTTGAACAATTCTGTTAGGGTTGCGCACATCACTCTGTGCGAGATCGCCTTCTTGACCATCCTGACTCTCGCTTACGGAGAAGTTATCTATATCAAGAAATCCCTCGCCTCCTAGTAAATCACTTACCTGTGCATAGTTTTCACTCTTCAAATCTCTATAAGAAAGATTTCCATTTATGGTAATTGCATCCGTAAGCTGAGAGTTCAAAATCATAGTTGCAGACATTTGCTTATCTCCCACAACGTCATCTTGAAGAATTATTTTTGAGTTACCTCCTCCTACATTAGCCTGATATATGGATTCCCAGTCTAGCTGACCATCATTTATGAAGTCTTGTTGCAATACATATGCTGTTTGAAAATCTCCCGCGGTAGGGCTTGGATCTTGAAGTGCAAAACTGGGCAGGAGCTGATAATAATTTGGCGCTGGATTCCTAAGGCTACCGTTATCTATTCTACCACTTTTTATGGTGCCTACTTGATACCCTAAGTTTGTATTAATACTTGTCTTATTACTTATATCCCAGTAATGATTAATCATAAATACTGGCTCTTCAATCTTGCGCATTCTACCATTTCGCTGCTCTCCATTTTGCAAACCCCAATATGGATTATAAGTGCGTCCTTTAAGATCAACTTGTTCTTGTGTAAGTGAAGAAGCTCGACCACGCCGATTAGGCGTATAAAAAGAAGAAAAATTAAGACTGTGGTTGTCATTAATTTTCTTCTCTACAGATAGGTATATGGAGTTTGCATCATATAAAGTGCCATCTTGAAAACCTTCTTTACCAAAACGACGAGACAACAGCAGACTGTAAGCCCATCCTTTCTGAGATAACCCAGAGTTGTAACTTCCCATTAACCGCCCTTGATAAGAAGCACTAGCTGCGGCATATGAAATCCTACCTCCTTTTCGCTCCTGTGATGCTCGCATGATGATATTTGTTACTCCAGCCAGTCCTCCAAAGCTATATTCATTCGCTTTTAAGCCTTGGGTAAACTCACGGTTGCGTTGCGCGTCATTAAGGCCGCCCCAACTTCCCCATTGAGGCCTACCGTTAAACTGTTTATTCATTTCTATCCCGTTTATAAGTAGCTTACCATTTGCATTATCCAACCCTCTTGGTCGGAAAAAGGTAGCGCTCCAATCAAATGCTGCAGCGCTCAAAAAAGCGTCTCGTCCAGCAGTTAATAAGCCTGAGGTATTAAAAGTCTCTTGTGTATCATCGCTATTAAAATCATTATCTGATAACGAGATTAACCCTATCTGCCGCTGCTCTTCAGTAATATCAATGTCAAGGGTTATTATAGGAAGTTTTAAAATTCCTTTAGCTTTTATAATGACGGGCAGTCTCTTTGTAACAAAACCATTTTTTTCAACAATGAGAATTTGATCTCCATGCAACTCGATATTATTGTACACAAATACACCAAGAGCATCAGTTTTTACATTGCTATTTTCTCCTTGAATTATTATACTCACATCGGGAATCGGCTGTGAAGTAATGGCGTCTATTATCGTTCCTTTGAGTTGTGTTTGAGACCATAAAACGCCACTAAACAATAAGAAAACATACCGCAATAAATTGTTATTCATAGCCTCTAATTGACGTAACATTTCAGTTTTAAATATTTCCTAGGAAAAATTATAAATTCGTAACGCACTGAAATTCATTACATTTGAATTGCATATTACGAAAAATCTTACATAAAACACAAATGCTTTCAATAAAATTAAAAACCAAGAGATTATTATTACTTGTGATATCGTTTTGTCTCTACGCTTTCGCGAAAGCGCAACAAACCAATAATTATAGAGCCTACACTATCGCATTTTATAACGTAGAAAATCTGTTTGACACCATCAATGACCCTATCACTTATGATGATGATCGCACTCCTGAAGGTAAGGATCATTGGACCGAAAAGATATATCAAGACAAGGTGAGCAACATTGCCCGAGTAATTGCCGATATAGGCGCAGACTTCACAAAAAACAGCCCAGCGATTATAGGACTAGCAGAAATCGAAAACAGAAAAACTGTAGAAGCACTAGCGAATGACCCACAATTACTGCCGAAAGATTACGGTATCGTACATTACGATTCTCCAGACAGGAGAGGTATAGACGTAGCGCTGTTGTATCAAAAGAGGCTATTTAAGCCATTATCTACTAGCAAGCATGAGTTACTCATTTACGAGATTGATAATCCATCAAAACGTAAGTTTACAAGGGATCAGCTTCTTGTATCTGGCTTACTAGATGGTGATATGATACATATCATTGTAAACCACTGGCCGTCTAGATCTGGCGGAGAAGCAAAGAGCAGGAAAAAGCGTATGGACGCAGCTTCACTGACTAAAAAAATCACAGACAGTTTACAAAGCAATGACCCTTATGCAAAGATTATTATCATGGGAGACCTCAATGATGACCCTACAAATGCTAGTGTGAAAAAAGTGTTACAAACACAACACAAGATTAAAAAATTAAGAGACAAGGAACTTTATAACCCAATGGAATCCATGTTTAAAAAAGGAATAGGAACCCTTGCATATCGCGATGGGTGGAACCTCTTTGACCAGATAATTATAAGTGCGCCATTACTAGATGATGACTACACCTCTTTCAGATATTATAAAGCCGGCATTTACAACAAAAGCTACTTGAGCAACCCAAAGGGTCGTTATAAAGGATATCCTTACAGAAGTTTTGCAAATGGAGGATATACAGGCGGCTATAGTGACCACTTCCCAGTATATATTTATTTGATTAAGAAAGAACTCTCTGATTAATCTTATTATTTAAATTAAAAGCCCAAAATCAATATGATTTTGGGCTTTTAATTTTCTAGTACGCTTTCGCAAAAGCGTAATAATAACCTTTATAAATATTTAATCAATGGCTATTAAAACCACTGATTCCATGGTATAATTGCTAGCACTGCGATAAGTGCAAGTGTATAAAAGATTGCTATCTTCTTAAATTTAGGCGTGGATAGGCGTTGTTTTTTATGCTTAGAATAACCAATGGTTACAAGCACCACTGCAATAATCATTAAAAATGGATGCTCTACCGCAAGTTGTCTTGCCTGACTAGAGAGTCCTCCCATACCATTTGCTTTTATAGCTTGTAATCCATTAGGAGACACGAACCACAGCACAAGACCTATAAGCAGTTGTATGTGCATCGTTATAAGGGTGAATAAAGCTAAGCTCATATCTTTCCCGCCATACTCTTTTTTTCCAAAGAATTTTGTGAGTGCATTAAATGTGGCAACCACAAGAACGATAACTACAAGGTAAGCCCAATACGAATGGACAAATTGAACAACTGAGTACATAAATAAATGGTTTAATAAGTTTAAAGCTCAAAGATAATCCATAAAAACAAAAGCCGCTACTGTTTCCAGTAGCGGCTTTATTATTGCGATTGCAATTATGTGATAATAGTTCTTAGTTAAAGATATAACGAAGACCTACTTGCATTTGCCATCTTGAAGATTGAAGTCCTTGATCATCAACTCGATCAATATTGTCACTCAATAGATTACCATTTTCATCAACATTGAATAAGCTTTCAACTATACTGAATACTGGCTCACTATTAGAAGTAGATACGGTTTGAAGTGGAGATACATTAGATCCTACAAATTTACGTACTCCCCAATCTTTATTGATAAAGTTTGTGAAGTTGAAGATGTCTAAAGAGATTTGGAATGTACTCTTCTTATCTCCAGTTTTTACATATATATCTTGTAACAACTTAAAGTCAACAATGTGATTCCAAGGTCCTCTTGAACCGTTACGCTCTGCATACTTTCCTCTTCGAGTGCTTAGATAATCATCATTCTCGATAAATGCTTCAAGAATCTCACGTTGTGCTTGTTCTGGAACAAGAACTACACCAGTTTCTCTATCTACAATATCTGCAATATTAATCTGATTTGCATCTAAAGCATTTGTAGGTACATAGATAAGAGCATTATCTCTTGAATCGTCATTTAATAAATCACGTCCTTCTCTATATGTAAAGCTATAAGGCGAAGATTGTGATCCTTCATAGAAAAGACCTATTGTAGTTTTTCCTCCGAAATCTCCTCCATATTCAATCTCATAAGATGCGTTTCCTGAGATACGGCTTCCTAATGAAAAGTCAGATCTAGATAAAGGAATATCTGAGTTCTTACCGTTTACAGTTTGAATCCCTCTCCACTGTGAGCTGTTTTGAGAAGAAGTTCCATCAAATATTTTTTCAGACTCTCCGTAAGAATAAGAAACTTGCCCTTGGAATCCATTCTGGAATGGTTTTCTAAGTGTAAAAGTTGCATTATAAGAAGATCCTTCGTTTGTGTTTGATGCTAAAATGATTCTTCCGTAAGTATCATCGATTTCGTCACTACGATTATAGAATGGACGGTTATCTGCTCCTTCATAAGTTCCTACTGGCTCACCTAAGTTTAAGTTCTCATAGTAAACATCTGTAAGTACATCATTATATAAGAAATCTGCAGATGCAATTAATCCCCAAATTGGTAATTTTTGATCTATAGCAATGTTATACTTTCCTACTTGTGGAAGCTTAAAGTTCTTAGCAAAAAGGTCGATGTTTCCACCTACTCCTCCAGAACCAGCTGCTACAACTTGTGTTTGCTGGTTTACATCAGGTTGGAATTCCTCTCCGAAGATAAAGCTAAATCCTCCAGTAACACCATTGTTGTTGTAAGTTCCTCCTGGCCATACTAATGGAAGTCTTGAAGTAAATACTCCTAATCCTCCACGTACTTGTGTAGTGTTGTTTCCAAATACATCCCAGTTAAATCCTAAACGTGGCGCAATGTGAGCAGAAGCATCTACTCCTTGTCCTACACGTGCTCCTTGTAAATCTTTACCTGCAGCAGTTAATAGACCAACAGTTCTTGTATTGAAGTCATCATTTACAGTACCATCTTCCCAATAAGGAACATCCACACGGATACCTCCTGTTATTTTGAAGTTTTCAGTTACTTGAACTTCATCTTGAACGTAGAAACCTAATTGTGAAGTTCCAAAATCTGCAGATCCAGCAGACTCATCACCTACAGCACCATTACCTACTAGAGAATAACCATGTTGGAATACATCTGCATCTTGCCCAGCTAAGAACTGATCAAGTCCAGAAGAAACTAAGTTATCATCAGCATCAAACTGATCTTCAAAAGTATAATCTCCATAGTTATAAGCAAAGAATAAGTTCTTAGCAGATGCTATCTCAAGATTCGCACCAAGAGTTACAGCGTGACGTCCAGAAAAAATCTGGAAGTTGTTATTAATAGTAAAGATATCCTGCTCAAGTAAGTTTGCAGTTGAGAATGGTTCAGATCCAAAAGAGATTGTACCTCCACCATCTTGAATGTCTACTGTAGGGAATGGATTTCCAGAAGGATCTCTATCATCCTTTACTGAAGTATATCCAATCTTCAAGTTGTTTGCAAATTTAGAACCAAACGTAGAATTTAATTCAAATGCAGTAGAATATGTTTTAGTTTCAAAAAACTCAGATCCATTGATGAATCCAATTCCTCTTTCTCCTGAATTACGAGCTTCTAAGTTTGTTGCCTCAACTACACCTTGACGGATAGATACCTTATGGTTTTCGTTGATGTTCCAATCTAAACGTAAGTTTATCTTGTCGCTTTCTAAAGTTCTAGTATTGTTATCAAATGTACCAGGGTTATAACCATACTCAGATTGCAAGAAGCTAGCAAGGTTTGCAATTTCTGCTTCAGAAGATCTTCCTTGATAGTTTGAGAAGTTGAATGGTTGTGGAGTCTCGTCATCTTGACGCTCATAATTTGCAAAGAAGAATAATTTATCCTTTACAATTGGCCCACCTATACGGATACCGTAAGTCTTAGCAGAAAATTCTGCAAGCTTCTCACGCTCGTCACCTTCATTTGTTAAATCTACTGGAGTTTTTCCAGCAAGACTTTCGTTTCTTAAGAAACCGTATACACTACCTTCCCAGTTATTAGAACCAGAACGTGTTACAGCGTTTACAGAACCACCAGAGAATCCTGACTGACGTACATCAAAAGGAGCTAGGTTAATTTGGAAAGACTCAATAGCATCTACAGAGAAAGGACTTACACCCGTTTGACCTCCGTTAGTACCTGATCCTGCAAGTCCAAAAACATCATTGTTAACAGCACCATCAATATAGATTGCGTTGTAACGGTTGTTTTGACCACCTAGAGAGATAGAAAAACCATCATCTCCTTCAGAAAGTTGAGCTTGAGGAGTAACACGAGCAAAATCTGCAATTCCTCTAGAAACAGAAGGAATAGTAGCAATGTCACGTTCAGAAATAGAAGTTTCTGATCCCGTTTTATTAGTGTTGAAAATACTGTTGTTTGAGCCAGTAATTACAATCTCATCAAGAGCATTTGCATTTTCTTGCATTGTCACACTAATTCTCTTAGTCTCACCAAGAGATAAACTAAATCCATTAAGTGCATAATCCTCAAATCCTACATAAGTAATTGTAACGTTGTAAGGACCTCCTGACTTAAGGTTAGGTAGACGGTAAAAACCATCAAAATCTGTTACTGCTCCATACACAGAACCTGTAGGCACGTGCGTTGCAATAATGTTTGCTCCAGGCAATGGACCTTCTGTGTTGTCTAACACACGTCCAGAGATAGAACTTGTCGTTACCCCTTGTGCTAATGACGATACCGTCACTAGAAACATGGCGATCAATGATAAAAATGTAATTTTCTTCATGATATTTGTTAATAATTAGCACTGCAAAATTACTCTAAATTTGTGGAGTGCCAATATTAACTTAACGTTAACTTATACAAGCGGGTTCATTCACTAGCAAGCGCACAAAAAAACCCTTCAAACATTAGCTTGAAGGGTTTCTTAATAAAATACTAGTAGTCAATTATTTACTACACTTCTTTATAGAATTTCATTAAATTCTTAGTAGAACCATCATGATTTTCACTTGTTCCAGTACTAAACTCATTAAGCACTTTTTTTGCAAGTTGTTTTCCTAGTTCAACTCCCCATTGATCATAAGAGTATATATTCCATATCACTCCTTGTACAAAGATTTTATGCTCATACATAGCTACCAGTGACCCTAAGCTCTCTGGAGTGAGATTCTCCCCTAAAATAGTCGTTGTAGGCTTATTTCCCTCAAACACTTTAAAGGGTATGAGTTCTTCTATACGCTTTCGCGAAAGCGTACTTCCCTCAAAATCCTGCTCCACTTGAGATACAGTCTTACCATTCATGAGTGCTTCAGTTTGTGCAAAGAAGTTTGCCATAAGCTTATCATGGTGATCTTGATTACCGTGAAGTGACTTTTTGAAACCAATAAAATCTGCAGGAATTAATTTTGTTCCTTGGTGTATCAATTGGAAAAATGCGTGTTGTGAGTTTGTTCCAGGTTCACCCCAAATAATATTTCCAGTTTCATAAGTAACGCGGTCACCCTTGCGATCTACGCTTTTCCCGTTACTTTCCATAATTGCTTGCTGCAAGTATGCTGGAAGTCTATGTAAATATTGGGAATAAGGAATAACAGCTTCTGTCTCTGCTCCATAAAAATTATTATACCACACACTTAAGAGTGCCGTAATCACTGGAATATTTTGATCAAATGACGTGTTTTTAAAATGCTCATCCATTTTAAATGCACCATGGAATAAGCCTTCAAAGTTTTTATAACCCACAGCAAGCGCTATAGATAAACCTACTGAGCTCCAAAGAGAAAAGCGTCCTCCTACCCAGTTCCACATAGGAAATACGTTATCTGAAGAAATACCAAAGCTAGCAATAGCCTCCTCATTTGTTGACACTGCAACAAAATGGTTACTCACCGCTTCTTCTCCTAGTTGATTTACAAACCACTTTCTTACTGTTGTGGCATTACTCAACGTCTCTTGAGTTGTAAACGTCTTAGATACTATTACAAAAAGCGTTGTTTCTGGATTAAGATTTTTAATGGTCTCCATTACATGATCACCATCTACATTTGATATAAAATGCGTAGTCAAGTGGTTTTTGTAATACTGCAATGCCTCAACAACCATCACTGGCCCAAGATCTGACCCACCTATACCTATGTTTACAACGTCTGTAATCTCTTTACCGGTAGCTCCTTTATGCTTGCCAGAAATAACTTTTTCAGTAAAAATTTCGATTGACTTTTTTACTTCATTCACCTCTTCCTTAGCAAAAGCGTCACTCTTTTCATCACGCAGCGCGGTATGCATCACTGCTCTATCTTCAGTAGCATTTATTGCATCCCCACCAAAATAGCTATCAATTGCCTCTTTTAAGCCAACCTCTTCTGCCAGTTGCACGAGTAACTCACGAGTTTTTGTTGTGATTCTATTTTTACTGTAATCTACATATAAAGAATCCCAAATGATTGTGAACTCTTCTGCACGAGCGCTATCCTTAAAAAGATCAACTAATAGCGTATCTTTTGTTTCCTTGTAATGCGTTTCTAATGCTTTCCAAGCTGCCGTTGTAGTTGGGTTTATACTTTTCATTAGGTAGGTTCTATAAGATTATTGTTGTTTTTCTTCTGTTTGCTGTTGTGCAAATTCCATTTCTGCTTCACTCATAAATGGAATATTATCTAATTGCAATCTGAGAGGCTTACGTATACTATCGTAAATAGGCTTGAGTCGCTCATCTAGCGGTTTTGATGCTGGCAGGTCCTCTTTAAAGGGATCTACTTGTTTTCCATTTTTCCAAAAACGATAACACACGTGAGGTCCACCAGAATTTCCTGTCATCCCTATAGTTCCTATTACATCTCCTTGACGCACAGATTGCCCTACTTTTACAGCTCTTTTTTGCATGTGTAGGTATTGCGTATCATAAGTAGCATTATGGCGTATTTTTACATAATTACCATTACCTCCACGTCGTTCAGATTTAGTCACCACTCCATCTGCAGTAGCAAGAATAGGAGTACCTATAGCTCCAGCAAAGTCTGTTCCCTTATGTGGACGCAACTTATAACCATAGTACTTTATACGTCGCTTAAGATTATATCTAGATGAGATTCTATTGAACTTAAGTGGACCTTTTAAGAATGCACGACGTAGGTTGTCACCATTTTCATCAAAGTAGTCAAAACCTCCAGCTAGTGAGTCATTTGCAAATCTAAATGCATAAATCTCACGTCCTGCATGTTCAAAAAGAACAGCTTTAATTTTACCTACTCCCGCAGGAATTGTATCATTTACAAAGCGTTCCTCATAAATTGCCTTGAAGCGGTCACCTTTTTGAAGTTTAAAGAAATCAATAGTCCACGCATAAATATCTGCCATTTTATAAGCAACATTCACACTTACTCCAAGATCATCAAAAGTAGAAGATAGATTGCTGTTTATTACTCCAGAGATTTCACGCTCATAAGTTGTTGTAGGATGCTTTCTTGCCGCAGCTTTTACATTTTCTTGAAAATCTACCACGACGTAGTCTTCTCTATTTTGCTCATAAATAAACACTTGAGCTGCCTCTAGAGAATCTTTTGATTTAAGTAAGACATATGGCTTTCCTTTTCTAATTTTCCGAGTATCAAACACCGACACAACAGAGTCAGAAATCTCTTCTATAGTTGCATAATCTACATTTGCATCAAAAAGAATTTTTCCAAAACTATCTCCAGACTGCACAGTATCTCGCTCTACAATATAATCATCAAGCACGTAACCGTACTCTTTAACTACTTCTGGTGGCGCCGTATAAATTTCTTCATCATCTACCGTATCTGAGGTAGCGTCACCGCAAGCAAAAACTAAAAAACTAAAAAAAACTAAAAGATATAGGTGGTTATATTTCACAAAAAGTAAGTTGTCATTCATTATACATCATGCCCCCAGTTTGCAAGCTCTTCTGCAGTCCAGACTTCTGGAAAGAAAATACGTCGCTGGTATTTAGGGTGCATATATTTTGTCCATTCGCTTCCGCCTGTTGCCTCTACTACTTTCTCACCATTATTTAAGTAGTGATTTGCAGCATGATAATGAGACATTACCCAAGTAACATTTACTGTGTAATCGTAGTGACGCATAGCATCACGTAACTTTTGATTCTCACGGACTTCTTGAGGTAAACTTTTAAAGCGAGCATACAAATTTATAGTATTATATTCTTTTGTAAACGCTACAAAGTCGTTTTTATACTTCTCTTCAAAGGCTGTGAGCAAATAAGATTTTTTACCAGTATGATAATCCTTGCCGGCGGCTTGCCAATATAGATGTTCTAACGCATGTTCGTACGGAGTATTGCGGTCTATGCTTTCGCGAAAGCGATTATCTATAAGATTTATTAAATCTGTACTTGCAAACTCAATTTTTCTATACTGCGCACTTTGAAAACCACTAGCTGGAGTAAGGGTTTTTCTAAATTTCATGTACTGCTCGACATCCATTCCTTCTTGCATAATCGAGAAAGAACTGGTAAGCATATCAAAATACCTACTTATGCGCCCTAAACGAGAACTAAAAAAATCTACTGTAAGATTAGGATGGTGAGCTACTTGCTCAATCTCCCAAAGTACCATTTTAAATAGCAGCTCATTAACTTGATGGTACATGATAAACACATTTTCATCTGGCATGCTCGTGCGTGGCAACTGCAAACTTAATAATGCGTCTGTATGGATGTAGTCCCAGTAAGTGATAGGCTTACTTTGCAGTAATCCTTCAAGATGGTCATCAAGATCTTGATCTATCTTCTCATACTTATCATCAAGCTGATTGATGATTTTTTCTATGTCTGGTTGAATGGGCTTTTTCATGAGTGATTATTGGACCGTAAATATTGAGCTTATCAAATACTTCATATTTGATAAACATCAACGCTGTGTTGCCTGATTTATTAAGTGGCAATTTACAAAATCCTTAATCAAACACGATCTCAAAAGGATGCTTAAGTCCTTTATAAGCGTCTAGATCTGCTTTAAGTGAGCCTACAGATAATTCTGCCTTAATACGAAGCGGTATTTTATTATCATCATCACTTACCCATATGGTAAGACTTTCTTTTTCTTGGAAAACACGACCAGACTGTACAAGTGGTCTAAAAACTAATGTCTTTACCTTCCCAAACTTCGTGCGAATAGTCTCTCTTTCCAAAAATCGCATTTTGAAAGGATAATTTTCTCCATCAAAAAACATAGTGAGATTAACTTCATCACCCGCCTTTAGCCCGTCTGTAGTAAGATTATTACGCAAGTAATACATTGCAGAGACCATGTCCTGAATGCCTGGTTCTGTATCAATAGTGGTTTTCTTATCACGCTTTATATCGTTTATATGCGCTTTATGTGCCACTTGATCAAACTCTATGACTTTATTCTTAGTGTGGCCACCCTCATCTATTTTACGTAAAAACTTATATGGCAAATCTGTCTTTTTATCTACCCAGCTCTCATAATAATCCTCTACTCCGAAGGCTAATCCCACAATACCTGTAGTCTCGCCAAAGCCTTTTATGTGATGCACTGGCTTTCCTTTATAAGTAGCATCTTTAATGTCAATAGTAGCATAACCGCCAGTAAGAAGCCCGTAGTGTACTCTAAATTTGAGCCATTCTCCCGCTTGATATGTATCCTTATGTTTCATCACACCATTACTTACTGGCGCCTGCATAAAGGCAGTACTCACAAGAAGTACTATCATTATTAATAAGGCAGGTATGTATTTGTTATGTGACTTCATCTTAGGTCGTTATTTGGTTGTACAAAGCATATAATACAATTGTTATTCCAAAAATAGAATAACAAAAAACTCCGTCCTATTTCTAAGACGAAGTTTTAGTTAAATAATTGTAATTGTGTAAATAACAGCGTTACGCTTTCGCGAAAGCGTACTTAAGAAGTTATAAAGTTCCTCTCTGTGCCTGCTCTCTTTCTATGGACTCAAAAAGTGCCTTAAAGTTTCCTGCACCAAATCCTTTTGCTCCCATACGTTGTATGATTTCAAAAAATAGGGTTGGTCTGTCTTCTAATGGTTTTGTGAATATCTGAAGTAAATATCCATCCTCATCTGCATCTACAAGGATAGAAAGCTCTTGTAAACGTTCTATATCCTCCTTCATCACTTTCATATGCTCACCCAGTCTTTGTGGGATATCATCATAATATGTTTGTGGTGGTGGTGGTAAAAACTCGATACCACGAGCCTTAAGCTGCGCTACTGTTTTAATAATATCATCTGTTGCAAGAGCGAGGTGCTGTACACCAGATCCTTCATAAAAATCGAGATATTCTTCTATTTGAGATTTCTTTGCTGCCTCTGCTGGTTCATTTATCGGGAATTTAATACGACCGTTCCCGTTACTCATCACCTTACTCATAAGTGCCGAGTATTCTGTGTGAATTTGCTTATCATCAAAAGACAAGAAATTTACAAACCCCATCACCTCTTCATAAAATTTCACCCAAGTATTCATCTGGTTCCAGCCCACATTACCTACCATATGATCTACATATTTTAAACCTGTAGGCTCTGGATTATAATCTGATTCCCATTTTCTAAAACCTGGCAAAAACGCTCCTTTGTAGTTTTTACGTTCTACAAACATGTGTACAGTTTCCCCGTAGGTATAAATACCAGCGCGTACTGTCTCACCATGTTCATCACTCTCTACAAATGGCTCGCAATATGATTTTGCTCCACGTTTTGTAGTTTCCTCATAAGCACTTCTTGCATCTTCTACCCATAAAGCAACCACCTTTACACCGTCACCATGCTTTACAATGTGATCGTTTATAGGCGACTTACTGTTAAGCGGTGTAGTAAGTACAATACGTATTTTATCTTGCTTAAGCACATAACTTACCTCATCACGAGATCCAGTCTCAAGGCCTTTATAAGCATATGATTGAAAACCAAATGCCGTTTTATAAAAGTGTGCTGCTTGTTTTGCATTACCCACATAAAACTCCACATAGTCTGTCCCTAGAAGCGGAAGAAAATCCTGCGCTCCTTCAAATATTTTTTCTAATCCGTAGTCTACAGATTTTAAGTCTTTGCTCATAGTTGTTACTTTTCGGTGAAGTTAGTTTAAGCTATTACTTCACTATTAATACTAATTGATAAGTCTTCTGCCTAAGCAGATTGTTATGTTGTTTTTGTTACGCTTTCGCGAAAGCGGTATTACTCAATACTATCTCTTTCTGGAAATACCTCGTTTAAGAAAATAGAATCTGTACTTATAGAGTCTACTTCCTCCTCCATAAACATGTCGTCACTAAAATCATCTTCATACTCCCAGTTGTTATCTGTACCGTATGCATCATTTGTAAGATCATCAAATGCTCCTGTCATACCAGCAACTCCTAAAAATGCAAGTGCTCCTATCACGATAAGTAAGAACAACCCATTTAAAATGATGGAAATAATATTAAGAACGCGTGCTATGGAAACGTTGCTCCTGCTAGACTCAGAAAACTCTTCTGGGTTTAAGCGATAGAGTTTCATACTCTTATTTGCCATCACGAGTCCTGCGATACTTAAGCCTAATGGAATGATTGCTGTAAATCCATAACAGCAGCAACCGGCAATGCCTATCACGAGGCCAACGATTCCTAATATTAATGCAGACGGATCTGCAGGTAATTTATTTTGCATATTGATGTTTAGTGGTCTAGCCAGCTTTGATAATAACTCTCGTCTGCAATTGCCATGGCGTCTTTACAAACCATAAGTGGTTTAAAAGTATCTACCATCACTGCAAGCTCTTCTGTTCCCTCTTTTCCTATACTTTTCTCTGCAGTTCCTGGGTGCGGACCGTGTGGTATACCAGCTGGGTGTAAAGAAATATGTCCCGCCTCTACATCTGTACGGCTCATAAAATCACCATCTACATAATACAATACCTCATCACTATCTATATTACTATGATTGTATGGCGCTGGAATACTAAGCGGGTGATAATCATACTTTCTAGGCACAAAACTACAGATCACAAAAGCATCTGTTTCAAATGTTTGGTGCACTGGAGGCGGCTGGTGGATGCGACCCGTAATAGGTTCAAAATCATGAATTGAAAAAGCATATGGATAGTTATACCCGTCATATCCTACCACATCAAAAGGGTGTGAAGCATATACCATCTCAAAAATATCGTCTTGCTTTTTTACCTTGATTAGAAACTCTCCTTTCTCATCGTTAGTTTCTAGCTCATACGGCTGTCTTAAGTCACGTTCACAAAATGGAGAGTGCTCCAGCAGTTGACCAAAATAGTTTCGGTAACGCTTAGGAGTATAAATAGGTCTGCGCGACTCTACTATAAAGAGTCTATTATCATCCGTATCAAAATCCATCTTGTAGATAACTCCTCTAGGAATGAGTAAGTAATCTCCATATTTAAAATCAAGATTCCCTAAGTGTGTACGCAGTTTTCCAGTGCCTTTATGAACAAATATAAGTTCATCTGCATCTGTGTTTTTATAAAAATAATCTTGTGTGCGTTCTTGAGGAGCTGCAAGTATAATGGTACAATCACTGTTAGTAAGTACGGCTTTCCTACTTTCCAAATAATCTTTTTCTGGCTTGATTTGGAAACCACGAAAACGGTAGGATTGCATGTTATTCTCCTTTGCAATCTCTGGTTTTACAGAGTATTGCTTGCGTATTTCCTTTACTTGCGTAGGTCTGTGTACGTGATAGCTATTTGTACTCATCCCGTCAAAACCTATGGTGCCAAACAATTGTTCGGAATATAATGAACCATCTGGCTTACGAAACTGAGTGTGACGCTTATGAGGAATATCTCCCAACTTATGATAAAAAGGCATTGTTGTGTTTTTAGATTGTCTTAAAGTTACTCAAAATCAAGTAAAGCAATCTATTCTGGGTTCCTCTTTATGAGGAAATTAAGAAGTATAGGTAAGTTTATCCAGCCTTGTGCGTTCATGAGCGTAAATATAGGGGATTTTTACCGTGTTGTAAAAATGGAAATTAGAAAGTTCTATCTGGATGAAACATAGCCATATCCATACAAGGTGTTACCTCATCTACAATTTCTTGAACTAACTTCCCTGTGCTAGGTCCTAACGTCCATCCCATCATCGCATGACCCGTAGCGATAGTGAGATTTTTACATTTTGAGCTTTTACCTATATATGGCATTCCATCTGCAGATACTGGTCGCAAGCCACAGGCAGCACCAGCTTTTTCTTCTGCTGTAATATGCACTTCTGGAAAATACTTATTGACACCATCTGCAATAGAGTCTACTCGAGCCTTATTTATTGTATGATTGATTCCAGCGATCTCCATCGTTCCCGCAAAACGGGTAAATCCATTCATTGGAGTTATTGCCACTTTTGCTTCTGCAAGTATAGATGGATAGGTAATTCCTGTTTCTTTGGTGGTTTGGACACGATATCCTTTTCCAGCCTGAAGGAGTAGGTTGATGTTTAGCTTTCGCGAAAGCGTACTTGTCCAACTTCCAGCTGCCATCACAACCTCATCTGTTTTAAGAACTTCTTTATCCGTCTTTACACTGGTGATTTTACCATTATTAATCTCTAAATCAATCACTTTCTCCTCTTGTCGAATGACAACACCTTTTGATAAAAGATGCGCTTTCATTTCTGCCATGAATTCGCCAGGAGTGCTGTGATGATCACACTCAAAATACGAGGCGCCCACGATATCAAGCGTAGCATCTGGCATCATCCTCTTAACATCTTGCGCAGTAATGACTCTTGCACTTAGCCCTTCTTTTATTGCAATTTGTACAAGTTGGTCCTCGTGATGAAGTGTTGCTTCTGTCTGGCAAAGCATAAGCAAACCTTTTTTTTCTAAGTGAAAAGAAAATCCTTCTTCTTGCTTGATCTGATGATATAAATCTCGGCCCAGCACCGCAATTTCTTTCATTACGGGAACAGCGCTATTTACATGCTTCTGAGTACACGACCTATTAAAAGCTAGCGACCATTTTAAGAAATCTGTATCAAGACGTGGCTTAATATACAGCGGACTCTTTTTATTAAACATCCACTTTATCCCTTGCCTCATGACTCCGGGAGCTGCCAGTGGCACGAGATGACTAGGAGACATATATCCAGCATTTACATAACTCGCGCCGCCATCCATTTTAGATTGATCTATTACCATGACTTGATGCCCAGACTTTTGTAGAAAATAGGCACAACTTAATCCTATAATCCCTCCACCTATGATGATAACTTCTTTTGCCATAAATGCTACTTTTATCAATACTATATTACAGAAAACCCTAAAGCATAAGGATCTTCCTCGTCAATGGTGATGGTATTATTCCCATATATTCTTGCCCATCCTTGTATGCTAGGTACAATGGCATTTTGATTACCAATCATTGTTTCTTTTGTTACACGACCTATAAATTTTGAACCTATAAAACTCTCGTGTACAAAAGGTTCTCCTACTTTTAATTTCCCTTTTACATATAATTGTGCGAGACGAGCCGAAGTTCCCGTACCACAAGGGCTGCGGTCTATGGCCTTATCTCCATAAAAAACAGCATTACGCCCATCTGATGATGCGTCTATAGGATTTCCCGTCCATAACATATGAGTTACATCTCTTATGGTCTCATTTTCTGGATGGATAAACTGATTAGGATATTGCTCATTAATACGCTCACGCACTACTTGGCTCATTTGTATAATCTGACCAGCCGTAAAATTATGCACGCCAGTAAAATTCTCTTGCGGATCTACAATTGCGTAATAATTGCCACCATAAGCAACATCAAACGTAATCTCGCCTAGATCTGGACAATCAACGGTTAGATTTTGTGCAGCTAGGTATGAGGCCACATTAGTGAGACGTACCCAGTCAACTTTAGTTCCCGTTTGCTGATATTCAATTTCAACTAATCCTGCTGGGGCTTCCATTTTAATAATACCAGGCACTCTAGGTGTGATGATCCCTTCTTCTATTGCAATTGTTATCGTCCCGATAGTTCCGTGACCACACATAGGCAGGCATCCTGAAGTCTCTATAAAAAGAATAGAAAAATCATTTTCAGGATCATGCGGAGGAAACAAGATGCTCCCGCTCATCATATCGTGACCGCGTGGTTCAAACATCAATCCTTTGCGTATCCAGTCATACTCTTTAAGAAAATGCTGTCGCTTCTCGCTCATGGTTGCTCCCTTGAGATTTGGCCCGCCATGAGCAACAAGTCTTACCGGATTTCCGCAGGTGTGTGCATCTATGCAAGTAAAAATGTGCTTCATATTAAATAGGTACTAACTATTTTTCTCAATCCAGTGTTTCACTCGTCTATCAAGTATAGCGAGTGTCACCGTTCCCTGCTCTAAGATTATCTCATGAAACTCTCTAATGTCAAACTTAGCACCTAGCTCCTTTTCTGCTAGTGTTCTCAGTTCTCTTATTTTGAGCTCGCCCATTTTATAAGCAAGTGCTTGTCCCGGCCATGAGATATATCTATCGGTCTCCGTATTAATTTCATGTATGGAAAGCGCTGTGTTTTCAGACATATAATCTACCACTTGCTCCCTTGTCCAGCCTTTTGCGTGTAATCCTGTATCTACTACAACTCTGCAAGCACGCCACATTTCATAAGTCAATTGTCCAAAACGCTCATACGGTGTTGTATACATCCCCATTTCGGCAGCGAGGTATTCGCAGTACAATCCCCATCCCTCACCGTATGCATTTACATACATGTTTTTTCTAAATGTTGGGATGCTATCGCCCAGCTCTTGATTAAGCGATCCTTGTAAGTGATGCCCAGGCACCGCTTCATGCACCGTAAGTGATGGCAGCACATACACCGGGCGACTAGGCAAATCGTAGGTGTTTACCCAGTAGTATCCAGGATTTGTACTTCCCTTTGCACTACCTACATATCGCCCTGTCGTGTATTTAGGAGCAATAGCATCTGGTACTGGCGCCACTCCGTAAGGCTTACGAGGCAAGGTCTTAAAAAATCGAGATAACTGTGCATCTGCTCTTTTTGCCATGTCACGAGCAATCATAAGCAGTTGCTCTGGAGAGTTGGCATAAAACTGCTTATCTGTGCGCAAAAATTGTAAAAAGTCTGCAAAAGACCCATCGAAGTTTACTTCCTCAATAATTTTCTGCATTTCGGCTTTAATGCGGGCAACTTCAGCGAGTCCTTTATTATGCACCTCATCTGCGGTGATATCTAGGGTGGTGTAATAGTTTATTCTGTTTTGATAATATGCTTTTCCATTTGGTGTTTCTGAAACTCCAAGTGTCGTGCGCGTTTTAGGGAGATATTCTGTTTCAAAGAATGTTTTTACACGCTCAAAAGATGGAACAACCTGTTGTTCTATTGCGCTTCTAGCAGCTACCAATAGCGAATCTTTTTGCGCGCCCGATATTGAACTTGGTAAGTTTAAGAATGGCTCGTAGTAGAAGCTGTCTTTATAATCGGCTACAATTTGTGAATCATACGTACTCTCATATCCATTAAATATTACGCGCGGCTGCGAGACACCTTTTTCTACTCCTTCTCTCAATAATGGCAAATATTGATCTACTACGTCTGGTAACGCTTTCAGCTTATTGAGGTATGAAACCGCTTGCTTATACGTACTTATGGGACGCACCATATAATTCCAACTACTGTGGAAACCCGAGTCTGATAACAGCGGGTTCAGATAACTTTCGTATGCATAGTAATCTACCGTTTCTTGATGCTTGAACTTGAGTAACTCTAGAGATATACGCTCTGTCTCAGACAAAGTTGATGGTGAAATGACCTGTAGTTTTTTAAGTTGCGCTTTCGCGAAAGCGGACTCCTTTTCAAACCGTTCTTTTGAAAACACACCCATGGGATGCTCATCTGCCAAATCATCTTGCCACTTGAACTCCTGACTATCTTCTATAATTTTCGCAAGCTGCGCCGAAGAATTCTGAGCGCAAACATTTATAGAAATACAGAAAACGAGCAGTATAATTATATGCTTCATAAGATACTATTTTAGATAATCTGGCAACAGCGCCGAAGGAAAGTCTTGAAAACTAAAAGGTCTTACCCAACGCAAAATACTATGATTTCCTACCGCCGTAAAGCGACTATCTGTACTTGCCGGATATGGCCCTCCGTGTGTCATACCCTCTTCTACCGCAACTCCTGTGGGAACTCCGTTGTAAATGATGCGACCTACCTTCTCTTGTAAAGCTAGTGTAATATCTTGTAATGTCGCAACCTCTTCATCTTGAGAGATAAGAGTTGCCGTAAGCTGCCCTTCTAGATTTTTTATAATCGCTAATTGTTCTGCTTCATCTTTTGCAAGCACAACCATAGAAAAGGGACCAAAAACTTCTTTGTGCAACTGAGAATTCTTTATAAAATCTACTCCATTTACTACCGCTAGAGTGGGAGCTGCATGGTTTTCTTTACTACTATCTGTACTCATTACAAAAGTAACTTTAGGCACTTTTGACATTTCTTTCTCTCCGCTACTATATCCAGCCTTTATACGTGGATGCAACATACACCCTTCCTCTACCTTGCTCAGATTATTTGCTAGATCTTTAACAAAAGCCTGAGCTTCATCACTCGCGATTGTAATAATAAGTCCAGGGTTTGTACAAAACTGACCAACACCTTGGGTTATGGAACCTGCATATGTTTCGGCTATTTGAGAGCCTCTACTTTTTAAAGCCTCTCGTGTTATAATTACAGGATTTATACTTCCCATCTCTGCAAAAACTGGAATAGGAGTATCTCTTTTTGCTGCAATATTATACAGTGCGCGCCCTCCTGTATGACTACCTGTAAAACCTACCGCTTTTATTGCTTCGTGTTTTACTAGTTGCTCTCCTACTTCGACTCCTACACTATTAAGGTTAGAAAAAACACCCTCTGGCATTCCTGTTTTTTGTGCAGCTTTAATAATGGCAGTTGCCACCATCTCTCCTGTACCCGAATGCATAGGGTGAGATTTTACAATAACGGGGCATCCAGCTGCAAGCGCACTTGCAGTATCGCCACCAGCCGTAGAAAACGCTAGCGGAAAATTACTTGCCCCAAAAACCACCACAGGACCTATGGGTATCAATGCTTTTTTAAGTCCGCTGGAGTTACCGGCTCCTGTGGGATTGCGCCACTTGTCTTGTGACACTAGCTCTGCAAACATTCTAAGCTGCCCTAAGGTTCGACCTAGTTCTCCTTGTGCTCTACCTTCTGGCAGACCACTTTCTTGCGTGTACATATCCGTAAGATCTGAGCCAAGAGCCTCTATCTCGTTTGCAATAGTATTTAAAAAGCTTGCGCGTTTACTTCCCTTTATTTGACTGTAGGAGTGAAAGGCTTTTTGAGCAAGCGCGCAAGCAGTATTTATTTCTTGTTGAGTAGCCTCGTAAAATGCGGTTGGATTTTCCTTATTTAGTTGAGGATTTATAGTTTTATAAGTCACGCTACCCGTGGCACCCTGTGTAAAACCTATTTGATTTTTTCCTGTAATCATAATGCTTTAATTTTTTGCTGGTGCAATACTACGTTTACTGGTTTATGCACTGTAATTGTAGATGCTGGATACTTTTGTAATAGATGCTCTGGTCGTATTGGTCTTTTCTCAAAACCACCTCCGCAGTTAGGACATACTTGTAATAATATATCATCTACACATTCTTTGCAAAAGGTACATTCAAAAGTGCATATTATTGCATCACTAGCATTATACTGCAATTGCTTATTGCAATGTTCACATGATGGTCTTATCTGTAACATTATAAGTTTTTATAAGTAGGTAAACTAGGTCTACTGGCCAGTCCACTTTTAATTATTTGTAAGACATGTTCTCTCTCATCTCCAGAAAGTGGCAGCCTAGGTTTACGAACATTCTCTGTTCCTATCCCAGTGTGCACCTCTGCAAGTTTTATGTTTTGCACCAGTTTAGGATTTATATCTAATTCTAGTAGTGGTAAGAACCAGCGATAAATCTCAATTGCTTCTTTAATTCTACCAGCCTTTTGTAGCTCGTATATTGCTACAGTCTCTGCTGGAAAAGCACATACTAAACCTGCGACCCAGCCATCTGCTCCCATCAACAATGACTCTAGCGCTAGAGTATCAACACCAGTCATTATTTTAAGTCTATCTCCAAAGTTATTTTTAATGCGTGTCACATTAGAAATGTCACGAGTACTTTCTTTTACAGCTTGAATATTATCCTGTTTTAACAAGGTCTCAAACATGTTGAGCGTGACCTCTATTTTATAATCTATAGGGTTATTATAAATCATAATAGGTAAGCTAGTACTACTGGCTACGTCTTGAAAATAAGTAACCACCTCTGCGTCTCCTGCATTATATCGCATAGGAGGAAGCATCATAAGACCACTTGCTCCGTCTTCCTCTGCTTTGTGTGCAGCAGCGATGGCTCCTTTTGTAGATTGCTCTGCAATATTTATCATGACGGGTACACTACCTTTTACAAGTTTTACCGTCTCCGTAGTAAGTGTGCGCTTTTCATGATCTTCCAGAGTGCTCGCCTCCCCAAGTGTTCCGCCTAGTACAATACCATGAACTCCCGCGTCAAGTTGGGCTTTGATGTTTACAGCAAACATGTCAAAATCTAGCTCGTCTTTTTTTGTGAATTTTGTCGTTACGGCGGGCATTACACCTTTCCATTCTATGCTCATAATGATGTTATTTTGGTCAAAGATAATGGCGCCATAAGCTTAAGATTAAATACTGTTTTATCCATCATTAATAGTATATTATCCAAATTAACGTGAGTAGCTATTTATTTAAAACAAAAAAGTACCTTTATATATGCGTGTACTTCCTTTTAAAATTCCGAAGCCCAGCAATGCTGCTATTCTATTTCAAGTAGATCAAGGTGTATTATACAATGCACTCCATCATCATGAGGAAATCCAAATAAGCTACATTAAGAAAGGAACGGGAACTCTAGTGGCAGGAGATACTGTTCATTCATTTTCGGCTGGAGAGGTAATTGTTTTAGGTAGCTTTCAGCCCCATGTATTTAATAGTGACACCGCAGATTGCTTGATGTATTCTGTGTTCTTTAGTGCAGCATCTTTTGGCGATACGTTTTTACAACTAGAAGAAGGAAAAGGTATTGCTGATTTTAACGCTTTCGCGAAAGCGGGATTTAAAACATCCAAAACTCCTGAAATTGACTCTTTGTTCCAACATATAAACACGGCTCAAGGAATGCATAGACTAGGGCATTTTATAGACCTAATTACTGTCTTGAAAATCAAGAAAAGCATCTCGCTCTCGACGTTTATCTATGAACGTCATATTTCTGAAAAAGATGGAAAACGCATGAGTGTAATCTTTGACTTTACACTAGCAAACTACAAGCAAGAGGTGCATTTAAATGATCTCGCATCACTAACATCTATGACGCCTCATAGCTTTTGCAAGTACTTTAAACAGCGCACAAACAAGTCATATTTTAGTTTTCTTACTGAAGTTCGCATTGCACATGCCTGCTCCTTACTAGAAGTTCAACAAGAAATTTCTATAGCAGATGTTGCAGATCGCTGCGGTTATAAGACCTTATCGCATTTTAATAAAAATTTTAAGAAATTGATGAAAATCACTCCAAGCGCCTATAGAGATAAGGATAGGACGTAATTATCTAAGTTTTTCTTTTCTTAGATTTTTATAAAAATGTTAAGAAAGCTACGATATAATATCTCATATCTTTACATAAACAACCTAGACTAACCAAAAATGATTGATACTCCACTACGCATACTTATTGTAGAAGACCTAGTATCTGATGCTTTTCTCGTACAAAAACAGATTAAACGCTTTTGTAACAATGTTGAGATCAGCATTTCAGACAAAGAGCTTTCACTCGCTGTGGCTCTCAAACAGTTTTTACCAGATATCGTGGTAAGTGACTTCAACCTTGAAGGATTTACTGGGTTTGACGTAATTAAACAAGTCAAAGAATTTAATAGTGAGATTCCAGTAATTATTATTACAGGAAACCTCAACAATGAAGAGAAAGCAGCAGAGCTTATCTTACAAGGGGCTTCTGGATTTTTCTTAAAAGAAAATCTTCAAAATTTACAACAAAAACTACAACCGCTTTTTGAGAAATTTATTTCAGAAAAGCAAGAGCTTATCACACGTTTAGAAAGACAACGTGAAAAAGATGCTAGAGAGCGCGAGCTTACAGATTACTTGCGCCATCATGACTTTGAAGCTTACGAGCACAAGGAAGCAATAGAATCTCTTAAAGATAAAGTGCTCAAATTTTTATCCATAAAATAATCTATGGATACTACCGAATCTAAAAATATAGTCAGGTCACTTTACTTAAGTTTTTTTTCGACACTTGCTGTAATTGTTTTAGTTACGCTCTTATATCTCGCGTCACAGTATTCTCAAAAATGGATTGTTCATACAAATGAAACAACCACTCAAATACACAATGTATCTGAGACATTATTGAAAGCTGAGAGTATGCTGCGAGGGTATTTAATAAGTAAAGACCCTGAGTATCGCATTGACTACAAGGTTCAAATAGCAAAATTGAGAGGTGAGATAGATCAACTCAAAATAAAAACGCTTGAAAATCCTTCTCAACAAGAAAACTTAAGAAAGTTTGAGGCGCTAGTAAATGAGCGCATACTGGGCATGGATAATAATATGGAGAATTATGTGCTTCGTACTCCAGAAGAAAATAGAAAACGCACCGGAAGAACAGAAACCTTGCGCCTTATAGACGCTATTGATAACATGCGAGACATCATGCTTATTGAGGAAAATGCACTACTTCTTGAGCGTAAATCTACATACGACACCATTTACATTTTAAGTCTTATAGCATTATCTATAGCGCTGCTATTAATGCTATTTAATGTCTATGCTGTTAGAAAAAGGCTTATTCCACTATTTACAAAGCTTGCCGAAAACAATGATGCCCTTACCGAGTTAGTTCACTCACGAGATCAAGAAATTGCTCTTAAGGAAGCGCAAATGGAAATGAATGAAGATCTCATTCACCAGATGGAGGACAAAAACAAGCAGCTTAACCAATTTGCCTACATAGCTTCTCACGATTTGCAAGAACCTCTGCGCACCGTAGATAACTTCATTGCACTTTTTGAAGAAGATTATGGAGACAAATTAGACGGCGAGGCTGCAACTTATTTTAATTTTATAAAAGGCGCTACGGCACGTATGAAGAGCCTCATTACCGGCTTACTTAATTACAGTAGATTAGGCAGGTCTGGCACTCGCTCAAAAATTGATCTCAATAAACTTTTAAACGAGATTAATGTAGATCTAAGCACACGCATAGAAGAGAGTGAAGCAGTTATTACTAACGATACACTCCCTACTGTATCTGGCTATCCAGTAGAACTACGACAGCTTTTTGTAAACTTAATTACAAATGCCATCAAATTTACTCCGCCAGAGCGTTCTCCAAAGATTCATGTGAGTGTAAGTGACTCGAGACTATATTATACGTTTAAAGTTTCTGATAACGGATTAGGCATTAAGAAAGAGCACTTAGATAAGGTATTCAATATGTTTACACGCCTTCACAGTGCAAAGGAATATGAAGGGACAGGCATAGGTCTTGCCTTTTGTCAAAAAATTGTAGAATTACACAAGGGAAAAATAAGTGTTGCATCTACCGTAGGTGAAGGCAGCACATTCACATTCACTTTAAAAAAATAATAGCATGCAACCACTAAGAGAGATATTACTTATAGATGATTCTGAGTCTGATAATTTTGTACACTCACGAGTAATCAAGAAGGCTAAGGTTACCGCTAGAGTAACCATAAAGTATTCTGGAGAAGAAGGACTTAACTACCTTAAAACTCTTATTGATGAAGATTACCCACGTCCTGATCTTATTTTCTTAGACATTAATATGCCTGGCATGGACGGCTTCGAATTTTTAGAGCACTATGAAGAATTAGAAGATGTGCAAAAAGCAGGAGTGGTGATTGCTATGCTTACGACCTCTACATCTCCGGTAGATAAAAAGAAGGCCGAAAAGTATGACCTATTGCAGCATTTTGACAACAAACCGCTTACTCAAGAAAATCTTTTCAAAATTCTAAAAGAGCAATTCCCTGGACGTTTTGACGATTAATTCCCTTTAATTCTCGTCCATAGATTACCCAAGACGGCATTCATATTTGAAGGGTCAGGACGATCCTCTGTGGCGGTGATAGTACCACTATTTTCCTCTAGCTTGTATCTAAAAACAAACTGAGGATTATCTGGATCTATAGCGATAAGTCCAAAACGGAGATCATTATAGATCCACTCATCTTGAATTTTCTCAAGAATATACCAACCTTCAGAAATAGTTATAAGCCGTTGTACTTCTGACCTATTAATAAGCGCTTCACTTTCTGAGCGCTTTTTGGGATACGCCTTAAAACTAATTGGCTTGGAATCAAAGAAAGAGTAATCACCTATAAGATAATCTTCACCTGCATCTACATTTATATTCCACAATACGGTGTTCATTGGGGCTGGACGCGTTGAGATTTGGGTATATGTTATGCCCTGCTGTTCAAGATTTTCAACCACCTTTTGATGGGCTACATATTTTATCACAACTGTGAGTAATAAATATGCAGTACTCATGTAAATGCCAAGGTTATTAGTACGCTTTCGCGAAAGCGAACCACGTTTTTTAGTAGCTGCTATAAGGACACATATTAAGAAAGGAACAGTGTATAATGGATCTATAACAAAGACGCTATTAAAAGCAACTCTCCAATTAAATGGCCAAAATATTTGCGTTCCCCATGTAGTAAATGCATCTAGCAATGGATGTGTAAAAAGACCCCAGAAAAATAGCTTTGACCATCCTTTCCAGCCTACATCTGGTCGCTTTTTAAGCTGATGGACAAGCCATCCAAGAAATGGAGCTGCGAGTATAGAAAACACGATACTGTGGCTAAAACCACGGTGCATCTCGGTCGCTGTGATAGTATCTGTGAGATATCTCCACACAATATCAAGATCTGGTATGGTACCCGCTACCGCTCCCCAGATCATTGCTCTATTACCTATCTTTTTGCCAAGTACTGCCTCGCCTACTGCGGCGCCAAGAACTATCTGAGTTAAACTATCCATACTATCTTATTAAATACTATTATGATACAATCCCCATTTTCTTTAATAAGAAACTAGCATTCATATTCTGACAAATACCTTCTTTAAAAGTGTAATCAAAAAAGAGCTCGTCGTTTATTATTTGTGCGTCAAAGTAATAGTTCTTAACCTCCTTAAGATCATGTGCAGCCTCACATAAACTTAAATCGTGTGTAGCGATAATACCTGTTGCTCCTGCACCTACAAGCTTATCTATAAACTTACGAGAACCCTCTGCCTTATCTGTACTGTTAGTACCTTTTAAAATTTCATCTAGGATGATAAAGTAACGATCTGTTTCTATCTGATCTACAATAAACTTAAGACGTTTGAGTTCGCTGAAGAAGTAACTCTCATCATCTGTAAGACTATCTGTGGTGCGCATACTAGTAATTAACTTTATAGGCGTATATGAAGCGCTCGTTGCAAATATGGGCAAGCCTACGTTACCCATCACGATCTGTAAAGCCACCGTTCTTAGGAAGGTACTTTTACCAGCCATATTTGCTCCTGTGATGATAAAGAACTCATCGTTTTTTATAGTAATATCATTGCGCACAGCAGTTGTAGGATCAAGAAGAGGATGCGCTGCTCCTGTAGTTACTAGCGTAGTTCCTGTTTCTGTAATCTGAGGAAATACATGAGCTTGATGATTAAAAGCATAATTACCCAAACTGTTATAGGCATCAAAAAAGGCGATTACTTCAAACCAATCTTCTACCGCATCGCGATGTGTTGCAATCCATCCTTCAATGTTGTGTACAATACTTAAATCTCTCAGAAAAAATCCATTAGATATGAGTCCAATTATAAAATTATTACGTTGATCAAGTGCGTCTAGATGTTTTGAAAAAGCTCTTAAAATGGACGAACTTGATTGCTCTGATGTAATGACCATTTTACGCTTATTTACTAGCAAATCACTTGCAAATTCTTGCTCTTCTATTCTAGATAACAAGCTCGCATATTGTGTAAATGTGGTTTGAATTTTCCCCGTATGTGCAGAGAGCATATTTATTCTCCCAAAGAATCTGCCGCTTATTAACAAGCCTATCCCAAATACTACAAACACCCACCATCCTGCAATAAAACCTATAAAATAAGATCCAAGCGTGAGTAATGAGATTACAGAAAATATACGTGAGATAAGTTTCATTTGTTTAGGTACAAATGAGGAGTAATCTTTTAACCAAAGCAGTACACTATCTGCAGCTATATCTGTGCTAACTAATGATGCAATCGCACTGAATAACTGTCTCCACTCTGGCAGCTCGCCTAACTCTTTTACAGCTTCTTGCTTTTGTGATATTCCTTCAATATTATTTGAAAGAAGCATGGAAACTAGTTTTAAAGAACCACTATCAAGAGCTGTTCTATTAAAGTACTGAAAGAAAGAGCCACGACCAAAAAGGTCTATATCTTGACTAAATACATGCTCTGGATTATGAAATTCACTCCCATCTGGCAGGTCATAAAAATCCCTACTTAGCACTTTTAATTCTGTCTCATTGCGCTCTAGAAGCGCTTTAGTAAGATCACGCTTGTGCTGCAACTGGCTGTGGCGACTCACTAGTAATAAAAAAGCTATTATACCTGCGATTATACATCCCATAAGTAATTGCGTGTTACCTAAAGTGAAGCACACACTCGCTCCTGTAGCTAAGAACACTACAAGTCTTATGGTACTTGAGATATTGAGTTTTCTTTTAATCTCAGATAATTCTTTCTGATATGTTTTGATTTGTCCTTCGTAGAAGGCTGTAGGTGCTGTCATATTATAGAGCCGCAAGTTCGGCTTGTTGTTTTTTTGTCATTTTTGATACGACCAGATTGTAAGAATGGTCAATAAGCTCTGCTAGTAATTGTGGTGGCAACTCTTCCAGAACACAGGTATTCCAGTGAGTTTTATTCATATGCCATCCAGGAATAATCGCTCCATCATGTTCTTCTCTTAAAACGACAGCTCGATCTGGATCACATTTTAAATTTGCCGAAAATGGAATTCGCTTTAAAGAGCAAAGTGCAAACATTTTACCCATCACCTTAAAAACTAAGGTGTCTGCATCAAAAGGAAGCTCCTCCGTCACTCCTTTTTTATCAAGGCAATATGTTCTAAACGCTTCTATATCTGTCTCTTATACACATCTCCGAGCCCACGAGACGGACTCCTATCTC
>CAJXSW010000016.1 GCA_913060645.1 uncultured Dokdonia sp.
CGATGAAATACACAGCATATTCCTTGAAATTTCTTACAAATCAACTTTTTTTGTGTATTTCATCGATTAAATACACAAAATATACGTTTAAGTGCAGAATAGTTTTATATTGCAGTCATAATAAACTCATAACCCCAAATTATGAAATTGATTAGCCAAACTTTATACGCACTAGTTGCGTTGTGCCTCCTAAGCGCGTGCACCAGCGAAGAATCTACAGAGATAGATACTCTTGCAAATTTAGAAACTACTATTGAAGTAGAAAATAACATTGAGCTTGCCGAAGAGGTACTTGATGTACTTAATGACTATAGAGCATCTCTAGGTCTCAATGCACTGCAATGGCACACAGATTCAGAAAACCTTGCCGTAGGACACTCTAGTTATATGGTAGCTCAAAATGCTGCTAGTCACGATAACTTTTATGAGCGTGCTGCTATATTGCAAGAAAATGGGGCAGACATGGTGAGCGAGAATGTTGCTTATGGTTTTAGAGATGCAGAGTCAGTTCTAGAAGGATGGCTTAACAGTCCAGCTCATAAGCAGGCAATAGAAGGTGATTACACTCATACAGGTGTAGGCATCGTCATGACAGAAACAGGAATACCTTACTATACACAATTATTTATACGATAAAAAGATACCCCCAAATCAGTTTTGATTATCAACCCCGTTTACAACAGTAGACGGGGTTGTTTTTTTACGCTTTCGCGAAAGCGTACTTCTATAAATTGTATTTTTATACAAAGAATAAGATTATGGCAATTCAACAACCGTTTAATTTAAATAAGTGGATTGAGGAAAACAGAGATCTCCTCAAGCCACCCGTAGGCAATAAGAACTTGTACAAAGACGCAGGTGACTATATCGTAATGATTGTAGGTGGCCCAAATGCTCGTAAAGACTACCACTACAATGAGACCGAAGAACTATTTTTTCAAATAGAAGGTACTATTGAAGTGCACGTGCAAGATGAAGGAGTAAAGCGCACCATGCACCTAGGTCCTGGTGATATGTATTTACATCCCGCTGGTGTGCCACACTCACCCGTGAGGCATGAAAACTCTATAGGTCTCGTGATAGAACGCAAGAGAGTAGACCTTGATGGTAAGGATGGTTTATTATGGTTCTGCGATAACTGTAATCATAAATTATATGAAGTTTTCTTCAAGCTTAATGATATTGAAAAAGACTTTTTAGGTCACTTTAAAGATTTCTACGGAAATTTAGAACATAGAACTTGTAATAACTGTGGGACTGTTATGGAAGTAGATGAGCGATTTACTACAGATTAGTAAAAAAACAGAATAATTTTTAGGGTGTGTTTAATAACACGCCCTTTTTTATGGAAGCCTTTGAATTATCCTTAGATTTGACTCAGGACAACACCTCTATTGCAGCAGGTGTATATTAAAGAAATTATTAACCATTGAGTAAGATCGCTATCTATGTTTTCTTCACTCAATAATTCAAAAAATTATGAGCACAGTAGCAAAAGATTTTGGAATGGACGAAGCGCTTAAAATACTTGGCATTTCTGATATAAATGAAGGAACCTCTACAGGTCAAAAAAGTTTTGGTAATGGTGACATTATCGAATCTTACTCTCCAGTAGATGGACAGTTAATAGGTAAAGTAAAAACTACCACAATAGAAGATTACGAGAAAGTAATGACCTCTGCAACGGCAGCGTTTAAAGACTTTAGAACAATGCCAGCTCCAGCACGTGGAGAGATGGTACGTCAGTTTGGAAACAAGCTTCGTGAGGTAAAAGAACCATTAGGTAAACTTGTTTCTTATGAGATGGGTAAATCATACCAAGAAGGACTAGGTGAAGTACAAGAGATGATAGACATCTGTGACTTTGCAGTAGGTCTTTCTCGACAGTTACACGGTCTTACTATGCACTCAGAACGTCCTGGTCATAGAATGTATGAGCAATATCACCCGTTAGGTGTGGTAGGTATTATCTCGGCATTTAACTTTCCTGTAGCCGTTTGGGCTTGGAACACAGCGCTTGCTTGGGTTTGTGGAGATGTTTGTGTTTGGAAACCATCAGAAAAAACACCGCTTTGTGGAGTAGCTTGTCAAAACATAATCGCCGAAGTTCTTAAAGCTAATGACATGCCAGAAGGTATCTCTTGCCTTATAAACGGAGATTACAAAGTAGGTGAGATGATGACTGCAGATAAGCGTGTCCCTCTTATTTCTGCTACGGGTTCTACTCGTATGGGAAAAAAGGTATCTGCTACTGTAGGAGAACGTCTAGGAACTTCACTACTTGAGCTAGGAGGAAACAATGCAATCATTGTAACTCCAGACGCAGATATTAAAATGACAGTAATTGGCGCTGTTTTTGGCGCTGTAGGAACTGCTGGACAACGCTGTACATCTACTAGACGTCTTATTATACATGAGAGTATGTATGACAAAGTAAAAGACGCCGTTGTAAAAGCATATGGCCAGTTGCGCATAGGCAACCCTCTTGACGAAAATAACCACGTAGGACCATTAATTGATACAGATGCAGTTGCTAATTACAACAGCGCGCTAGAACGTGTGGTTGCAGAAGGTGGAAACCTTATTGTAGAGGGTGGTGTTCTTAGTGGAGAAGGTTATGAGAGCGGTTGCTACGTAAAACCAGCGATTGCAGAGGCTAGTAATGATTATGAGATTGTACAGCACGAGACTTTTGCTCCTGTATTATACTTATTAAAATACAAAGGTGATGTGATGGATGCCTTAGAGCTTCAAAACGGAGTTGCACAAGGACTTTCGTCTGCTATTATGACTAACAATCTTCGCGAGGCAGAGCGTTTCTTAAGCGTTGCCGGTTCAGATTGTGGTATTGCAAATGTAAACATAGGTACTTCTGGTGCAGAAATAGGTGGAGCCTTTGGTGGTGAGAAAGACACTGGAGGAGGCCGTGAGTCTGGATCAGATGCTTGGAAAGTATATATGAGAAGACAGACTAACACTATTAATTACACGACAGAGCTACCGCTTGCTCAAGGAATTAAATTTGACTTATAAGGGACCATATCTTTTAAGTAACTACTTATTTTCAAAACCGTTTCCCATTAGAGGAAGCGGTTTTTTTATGCGCTTTCGCGAAAAATTGAACACATCAAGCCCACTCTTCTCACAATAAGTAAAACAGTATATAACCTACGTTTTGCGCTTGAACTTGATAATTTTTACTCGATTAATCTCTTAAAATTATCGGGGAAATACATAATCTGCTGAATATCAAACCTAAAAAGTTGTAAGTGTTAATATTTTAACTAACTTTAAGAAACAGTAATCACCTAAAAAACAACCAAATGAGTAAAAAAACGGGATACCTACTAGGTATGCTGCTTACGATTGTTATTTGTATGATTCTCGCATGGATTTTTTGTTGTAACACCACTGGAAATAGTGATTTGCAAAACAATCAAAGAGAAAAAACTATTGACAATCCTCCTGCAGTAGCTACTCCAAAAGTAGCAACCTCAATGGCCTTTAACCTTAAAGGACCTGATGGTAATTTTGCTTTTACAAGCAATGACAATTTTAACTTCAACACTTCATCATTTTCAATACTACCTCCTATTTCTGGGAAGGTTACAGATGGCGTAGCTGAGCTCAAAACATACTTTGAGACCACAGGTAATGAAGATAAAATGATAGACATCACAGGATATTATGACAGTGAAGAAAAAAACACCTCAGCATTTGCAGATCTTGGACTTGCGAGATCTAATTCTGTAAAAAACTATTTTGTTGATCAAGGAATTCCTTCTAGCCGCATTAATACGTATGGAGAGCTACGCTCATCACTAGTTCCCGATGGCAACGTTTACAAAGGCCCTATGGAATACAGGATCTTTAATCAAGCAAATGGAGATCTTGATGCTACTAATACCGCACTACAAGACATAGAGAATAGCCTAAAAGCAGACCCACTAGTATTGTACTTCGATTATGGAGAAGCCTCCGTAACGCTAAGCGAGAAACAACGTTTACAGATAGGAGACATAAGCCGTTATCTAGATAAAGAAGAAGGTGCTACCATCACTGTAGAAGGACACACAGATAGCCAAGGCAGCCTCACAACTAACGATAGATTAGGATTAGAAAGAGCAGAGTTTGCTAAGGCATACCTCGCAAACAACGGTATTCCGGGATCAAAAATTAAAACAGTTTCAAAAGGAGAGCGCAGCCCTATTGAAACTAATGATACCGAGGAGGGACGCAATAAAAATAGACGCGCAGTCATCACATTAAACTAACAGACCAAAAACAAAATAATTATGGATTTTTCAAACATAGCTTGCTGGATATGGCCACTCATCGCGGGTGTCATCTGCGGTATTTTAGGATATTTATTGGGTCGCCTTTTTGGCAGTAGTACTAATAAAACAATAGACTATAGCGCAGATCTTGAAGATTGCAAGCGTAAAACAGCATCTCTACAAGCAGATCTAGATGCGTGTACTCGCAAAACTGCATCCTTGGAAGCAGATTTAGCTTCAAGTGAGTCTAAGCTTAGTCTAGCAAAAAAAGCTCCATTGGCGGCAACTAGTACCGCGAGCATCGCAAGTTCATTTGCGGCAGGGGCAGCTACAAGTAAAACAGTTATTGAAAATACAAATACGAGTGAACCATCACCATCTATAGGTATTATAGGCGTACCGTTTGATGCAGCAGTTGCAAAAGGTGCCTACGGGAAGAAAAAAGTAAGAGAGAATGACCTCACCATTGTAGAAGGTATAGGTCCAAAAATCTCAGAGCTCTTCCATAATCACGATATTAAAACATGGGCAGCACTAGCAAGCACCTCTGTAGAGAAGTGCCAGGAAGTACTTAATTCTGGTGGAAAACGCTATGAAATACATCGCCCAGGGACATGGCCTATGCAAGCAGAAATGGCAGCACTAGGAAAATGGGCAGAACTCAAAAAATGGCAAGATGAGCATGATTACGGTAAGGCGTAAATAGCTCTATATCTTCTATATAAAAAAGTCCGCTATGATATCTTTCATAGCGGACTTTCATTTTGTAAACAGCTGTTTACTATAATAATGTAGCGTCTAGTGCGATTTCTGCTTTCATAAGCTTAGAGAGTGGACACACTTCCTTTGCCTTTTGAGCAATCTCTTCAAATTTCTCTTTTGAGATATTTGGCACTTTACCTTTGGTTACTAACTTGATTGTGGTGATTTCGCCATCTTCAAAAGTTACGTGAGCGTCTGTGTCTAGACTCTCTGCAACAAAATCTTCTTCATTCAATAAGAAGCTCAATTGCATCGTGTAACATCCTGAATGTGCTGCACCTATAAGCTCTTCTGGGTTAGTCCCTACTCCATCTTCAAATCTTGTCCCAAATGCATATTGTGCTTTGTCTAATACAGTACTCTCTGTTGATATTGATCCTTTACCTTCTTTCCCACTTCCTGCCCAATGGGCGCTTGCTTTCCTTGTAAACTTCATAATTGGTAATTTAAGACGACAAGAACATGTCTTTATCGCTGTTGTTAATATGGAGTAAAAGTAATTAGATTACGCTTTCGCGAAAGCGGTATTAACAGCATATAACATCATCTTTAACAAAGGTTTATAATGACCTCAACTAATAGTCTACACTTGTTTTGAGGAAGTTGAAAGTCATTAACCTATTTGAGTGCCATTTGCTACTTCTCTATCTGGAGCTATTAAAATAACATCATTATCATTACCTAAACCTCCCAAAACGAGACACTCACTCATCATCGTTGCAATTTGCTTAGGCGGAAAATTAAGGACTGCAACCACTTGCCTTCCCACTAATTCTTGAGTAGCATATAACTGAGTGATTTGTGCAGATGTTTTTCTTTTACCATACTCACCAAAGTCCACCACCATTTTATATGATGGATTTCTAGCCTCTGCAAATACCTCTGCAGATAATATGGTACCTACTCGCATTTCTACCTTAGTAAAATCACTCCAAGTTAAATTTTTATGCTGCTTATCTTCCATAGTTGACTTTTAAAACAGAAACTACATAGCTCATGAGTTAGTTAATAATCTACATTACTGTTGACCATTATTTGCTAGCAAAACAATAACTCCTATCACAATGAGACCCGCTAGTATCGCAAAGAAAATCTTCCAGAATGAATACGGTCGTTTTCCAGAGAGTGCTCCCGTTTCTCCATTAACAAAGAAGTTATATTCCTTACCGTTATAGCGGTATGAACTCACATAAACAGGTAATAAAATGTGTTTAAACGTCTCTTCTGCAAGCTTCATGTCTATAGATGACACTCGTTGTGTATCACCACCTATGTCTCTAGCTGCCCACGTAGATGCTATTTGCTTTGCAACATCACGAGATTTACCATAACCATCTTTAAGAGGAATCGTATATTTTTCTGTCACAAAACCAGATAAAAATCCGCTATTGAAGGGTTGTAATTTTTTAAGGTCCCATCTAGCAATTTTGGAAGGAACCCTTCCTGCTCGCTGTTTTGAGGCTTCTATCAAGGTGTCATCTACAAATCCAGATACACTGCCAGAAGCAGGATACCATCGCGTTTTTCGCACCTGTCTAGATTGCGTTTTTCCTTTACTATCTCGATAGGCTTCTGTCACATAGTAGTACTCCCCTCGCTGGCCCGTATAGTTTGCAGCAAGCTGCGCATCAAAGGTCCAGTAAGGTAAATACAGTCCCTTTGTAAATTGTGGATCTAGTGAAGCTTTCTTTAATTTATTAGGAGCCCACCACAACCCATTTACCCACTTTTTAAAAATAGTAAACGAGGCACCCTGATCTATTTGAAATGGTAATACAGCTCCTGGCAAGATCCAGTCTTCCTTACGCATATCTTCAAGTATGAGCGGCATACTGCAATACACGCAATGCAGGGATTTATAATGCTCTTCTACATGCTGGTTTGCCCCACAGTTTTTACAGTGAAGCATTGAGATTTCTTCGCTGTTTTTTTGATCTCCCATTTTATCCAAATAAGGATAAAGCTCTAGTTCTTCAAACTTACTGGTCTCAAGTGATATTTTTTCTTGATGCCCGCAGTACTCACAGGTAATAGACGTTGTACCTGGCTTATACTTAAGCTCTGCACCACAATTGATACATGCCTTTTTAAGTTCAGTTTTATGAATGGGTGTTTCTTCCATATAGGAATAATAATAGGTGCGTATGTAGAAATACGCACCTTAAAAAGTTTTAGTTATAAAATATTATTGTGGTAACGGCGGCGGTGTGTTACCTCCTAAGAAAGACTTAAGCTCTTCCACCTCTTGCAATGCAGTCCATGCAGCCATTCCCTGTTTCCACACAAGGCTCTCCTTATTGATAGTGCGGTTTGCAAATAAAGCCTTGAGCTGATCGATACCTACGGGTCCTTGTTGCGCACCGTTTACAGCATAAAAATATTGTACTGCGGCTGGCATAGGTGGAGGCATCATTCCTCCTTGATTCATTTGGGGTTGTGCTTGTTGTTGTCCTCCCATTTGTGGAGACATCATTCCGCCCATTTGTTGTGCGAGTACAAAGCCCATTCCCATACCCATTCCTGCTCCTGCAGTACCACCTTCATTTGTAGCTGCAGCTTCTATTGCTTTTGCGGTTTTGAACTTAGTAAGTTTATCTAGGTCTATTTTATCCAGACGACTGTATTCAAATATTTCTTTCTTGAGGTCTTCTGGCATCGATACATTCTCGATGTAAAACTTCTCAAGAGAAATACCTACAGACATGAACTCTGGCTTCATTACCTCTTGGCACGTATCAGAAAGCTCAGACGTATTTGCAGCATACAGCTCTATAGGAAGATTTGCTTCTCCTACCGTATCTGTAAATCTTGTTGCAATGAGACTTTTGAGATGCTCATTAATCTCAAAATTAGTAAAGTTGTTATCTGTCCCTACGATGTCTACAATAAACTTCCCAGCATCTGCAATTTTAAATGCATAGGTTCCAAAAGCGCGAATCTCAACCAGTCCAAAACGGTCATCGCTTAATGTAATTGGATTTTTAGTTCCCCACTTTTCGTCTGTAAATAAGTGTGTGTTTACAAAATAAACTTCTGCTTTAAATGGAGAATTAAAGCCATATTTCCAACCTTTAATAGTAGATAATATTGGTAAATTTTGAGTAGTCAGGTCATATGTTCCTGGTGTAAAAACATCTGCCAGTTGGCCTTCATTTACAAACACTGCCGTCTGTCCTTCACGTACAACAAGCTTTGCACCATTTTTTATCTCATTTTGATAGCGCTCAAAACGGTGAGCAATGGTGTCATCTGTATAGTCTAACCACTCGACAATATCTATAAACTCATTACTGAGTTTCTCTTTAATTTTACTAAAAATATCCATAGGTTGTGTTGTTTTATTTTGTGTTTTAAAGTTATGAAAAAATAGTGCACAAAAAATCGGCTATTGTTATTCCTAACATAGCCGATTCAAATAGGTTACTTTATAATAATTAGAGTTCCGTCGGGTAATAATATACTGATGTCAGTAATTTCTAACGGAAGGTATCTTACGAGATTCACAAGATATTTAAGTTCGTGTATGATTTCTTCCATTATTACACCGTTTTAAATCTTATTGTAACCTCACTATATAATGTAGCATTACTACTAGCACTTTTTGTACTAGCGGGCCTTGCAATAATTCTAACAGAAGGAATGGAAGCTCCTATAGATCCTTTTTCAATCATTGCTGCCTTATCTACCATAATAACCTTGGTATTTCGCTCAGAATCGAATACCTCTTTAATAGAAATTCCTTTGATAGAAATTGGAGTTGCTTCAAGATTTACAATTGATTTTATATCGTCTTTGTCTATTACTATATCCTTAGCTTCAACTTTTGACTTCATTTTTTTAGCAAGGATAGGCTTAGAAACTTGAGACTCTTGATAGTAATTAGAAAGTTCAAGCTTTGCTTTGATTTCTCCAGAATCAACAACTAATTGTGTAGACTCAGCTCTATTAAGGAGTAACTCAATAGAACCTTTATATTCATCTACAAGATTTTCTATCGTGAGGTTTTTAACCTTTTGAACACCGTCCTTAGTCAATTTACCACGATACACAATCCCTTTAAGACTATCAAATTGAGTTTCAAGATAGCTTAATTGATCATCTGTAATTACACCTAGATTTTCAATAAGCACTCCAAATTGAGCAAGCTCTTTATCAGCTATCATTTCTGCGTTGAGGTAATCTTTTTTAAAGGCATCAGATGAAAGATTTAATGCTTCTTGAAGCTCTCTGTATTTTTCCAGTTGGTGATTTTGAGCGGAAAGGGTAGCGTCAAATGTTTCTTGTAACAGCTGCCCCACAAATTCTGAAAATCCTAAACCTACTTCGCTAAAATTTTCCATATCCTATCCGTTTAATGGAGCATAATCCGTTTTGAACTTGATTAGTACTCGTCCGAAGATGTCAACTTTAGTTCCACTAGAATCTCTTTGATACGACTTTGCTGTGTTTACAGTCACAGTTCTACTCACATTTTTTCTTTTTCTCTTTGATCTAAAAATCCCGATGATTCCCCCACCTCTCACATCCTTTGCTTTGGTCTTAACCTTTGCTTTTTGGTTATAGCCGCTACTACTCCCTGAAGTACTATTATTCCAGGTAGAAAAAGTAATCTTAGTCTCTATTTCTCCTTCAGTTACTACTAAGCGCATTACACCTTGCTTTGCTATGGTTTGTAACAGACCATACTTGTTTGAAGCAATGAGAGAAGCAATGGCATCGTTTATCTCATTGTAGGTGGGAAGGTGATCTGCGATAGCTTCGGCTCCCTCAAGCACTTTTTCATTATATTTATTAAGCGCGTCAAGACCTTGCATTTCACTAGGATCGTTAATTTTATCTACAAGTCCTGTTGCTACTGGAGCGAGTGCATTAATAAGACCTCCCCACCATTTATCGTCAACTGCTGGCTTATCTGCAGCGGCTGGTGCTCCAGGTGCGCTGGGAGGTTGTAATTTATCCAAGTGTTCTGTTATGGCGGTGGCGTCTGGTTCAGGGAGGTCATAAGCTAGTACAAACTCAGATATTTGATCAAAACTAACGTCGTCTTTTGTGTTGTTGATATAAGTAGATAAATCATCTGTAAGTGAAGATACAAATGCTGCATACTCTTCCATTTGTAGAATATGAGCTTCTACTAAAGAATCAAAAACACCTGTAACTAGTTCTTTTGTAAACTCTACAAATGGAATATCTCCAAATCTTGAAGCTGTGTCGATTGCATAATTGTCATTCATAATATTTAGTTTAAAAGATTAATTTGTACAAATATGGCTTAATAACACAACTACCTCCATCTCTAAAAACCTATTTATCAATAGGTTAAATACCTGTTAAAAAAAGGAGCATAAAAAAACCTACTCTTGTTCCCTCAAACAATAGCAGGTCTTAATTGCCTACATAAAGGCAACTCAAAACAATGTATAGTGGCTTATCATCTATCCTTGGTACTCATATGAGCTTCCATCTGGAAACTCTATTGAGAAATAAGAAACATCAAATTCCTCATCTTGAAAAATTTCTTCTAGAAGTCCCCACTCTTCCGTATTTGTATTCATGACATATCTTTTTAAGTGATTAATACATTACAAATATGAACCAGATTTATGGATCCCTAAGGGATATAATGGCGTGAATGTGTAAAGGTCTATACCCCTATATTTATAAGTGGTTTTTAAATGCGTCATACAAAACCTTACTAATAGAGCTGCTAGCTACCTTTTCAATCAGCGCTATAGAGGTTCTTGTTAAGCTTTCGCGAAAGCGTTATTAATACCCTCAAAGAATTCCTATTTTTGATACACTTTTAAAATCAATATGTATGCTCACGATAGATCCTAAAGAAATTCCAGTTCCACAATTATTTGCTCACCTTACAGGTGCTGTGGGACCGCGTCCTATTGCATTTGCAAGTACGGTAGATAAGAATGGTAAAGTAAATCTTGCTCCTTTTAGCTTTTTTAATGTCTTTGGGGCAAATCCTCCTATTCTTGTGTATTCCCCCTCTAGAAGTGGTCGTGATAACACCACAAAACACACGCTAGATAACGTACTTGAAGTACCTGAATGTACTGTAAACATTGTAAACTATGCAATGGTACAGCAAATGTCACTTGCAAGTACGGCTTATGCAAAAGGTGTTAATGAGTTTGCAAAGTCTGGACTTACTGAAAAACCATCTGAGATGGTGCAACCTCCTTGCGTTGCAGAGGCTCCTGTACAGTTTGAGTGTAAAGTAATTGAGGTAAAGCCACTAGGTGATCAAGGTGGCGCAGGAAATCTTGTAATTTGCGAGATTTTAAAAATGCATATTAATGAGGAGGTATTAGATGCTCATGGAGCGATAGATCCTCTCAAGATAGATCAAGTCTCACGTATGGGTGCAAACTGGTATAGTAGAGCAAAAGATGGACTTTTTGAAGTGCCTAAACCAGTTTTGAGAACAGGTATAGGGGTGGATATGATTCCTCAAGAAATAAGAAACAGTACAATACTCACTGGTAACGATTTAGGTATGTTAGGTAATGTAGAGCAACTACCTACCGAAGATGAGATTTCTGACTTTATAAAACAGCATGAAGATTTAAGAACAAATCTTGCTACAGCAAGTGAGGAAACGGTGCATAAACTAGCAAAGGAATATTTAGATAAAAAAAATGTGGATAATGCGTGGAGAGTTCTGCTCGCAAAACGCTAGGATTTTCATAAATTTACACCCTAATAATTGAACGCGATGGAAGTACAAGGTAAAGTAAAGATGGTCGGTGAGACTCAAACATTTGGGAGCAACGGCTTTAGAAAAAGAGAACTTGTCGTAACGACAGAAGAGCAATATCCACAGCACATTATGGTGGAGTTTGTACAAGATAAAACAGATCTTTTGAACAACTATGCTGTTGGTCAAAACGTAAAAGTGAGCATTAACCTAAGAGGTCGCGAGTGGGTAAATCCACAAGGTGAGACTAAGTATTTTAACTCTATACAAGGATGGCGCATTGAGAATGTAGCTGCTGAAAATGCAGGTGGTGGTCAACCACTTCCTCCTATGCCTCCTGCAGATTCTTTTGAGCCTGCAACAAACCTTAATAGTGACGATCACGACGATCTACCATTTTAAGACGATAAAGGTCAACGTATTGATATTTGAACCCAAAACAATTAACTTGTTTTGGGTTCTTTATTTTTACACCTTTATCAACCTATGATTGTATACGGAGTTTGTAAAAGTTGCCATAACCACTTGAGCTTAAATGTTCTTGCGGATACACGCACAGAACTCTCAAAACAAATAGGTGCAAGCATTTCAAAAAAATGTAACCGATGCGGAGTCACTACCACCTTTGCTGCAAATCAACTTAAAGCCAAACTCTCAAAACGCATACGTCATGCAGTTTTGGAGGTTGCAATTGTAGGTGTTGTAATATTATCTTCTGCCTACTACTTTCTCACAGACATCACCTATATCGCCTTAATTATTGCACTTTACACGCCACTTGCAATAGGCTATGTGTGGCATACAAGAAGAAATTTTAAGTTAATTGATACTTTTAATAGAAGCAAAGCATAGTTATCTTTGTGTATAGCTATTAATTATACTCGTGCTTTTACTCCCAGAAGATCAACATTGGAATAATGAACCTTGGTTTCCAGAACACCATCTGGCAGACGAGGAAGGGCTACTTATGGTAGGTGGTGATCTCACTACAGACTGGTTATTGCTTGCTTATAATTCTGGCATTTTTCCTTGGTATAATGAGGGCCAGCCTATTTTGTGGTGGACACCAGACCCACGTATGGTAGTAAAACCTAGTGATGTACACGTATCAAAATCTATGCGCAAAGTGTTACGTGACAATCACTATACGGTTACCTACAATAAAAATTTCTTAGAAGTAATTCTCGCCTGTAAACGTATTAAACGCAACGGTCAAGACGGCACATGGATTACTAATGATATTATAGATGCATATCTAAGATTGCACGAGTTAGGCCATGCTATATCTGTAGAGGTGTGGTATGAAGACAAGCTCGTAGGCGGACTTTATGGAGTAGATTTAAAGGAGAAAGGGATTTTTTGTGGAGAAAGCATGTTTGCAACCATGAGCAATGCTAGCAAAGTGGGATTTATTACGCTTTCGCGAAAGCTAGAAAAAGAAAATTACCACCTCATCGACTGCCAAATGTATACAGACCATCTAGCGAGCCTAGGTGCCGCCGAAATTCCGAGAGATTTATTTCTTAAATATCTACAGTAGCAATGCCTTGCGTCCCTACTGCACCTTATTATATCTGAAGCAGCTTACCTCGTGGTCATTTACCATACCAATAGCTTGCATGAATGCATAGATAATGGTGCTTCCCACAAATTTGAATCCGCGTTTTTTTAGGTCTTTTGATATAGCGTCACTCAGCGGAGTATTTGCTGGTGCTTCTTTGTACGACTGTACCTCATTTTGGATAGGAGTATTATCTACATAAGCCCAGAGATACTTAGAAAAACTCCCAAACTCTTCTTGAATCTCCATATATAGCCTAGCATTTGTAACTGTACCACGTACTTTTAATTTATTTCTGATAATGCCGGCATCTTGCAATAATGATTGGATTTTATCTTCCTTATATGCTGCAATACGCTTGTAATCAAAATTATCAAAGGCTACTCTAAAGTTCTCTCTCTTCTTTAAAATGGTAATCCAACTCAATCCCGCTTGAAAAGTTTCTAACACAAGGAACTCAAAAAGCAAATCTTCATCTCTCAAGGGAGTTCCCCACTCATTATCATGATAAGCTTCATAGAGATCATCACCTACACACCAACCGCATTTATTTTTTGTCATCATTGCATCATTTGGGATTCTAAGGTGAAAGATAGTAAGTTTGTAGCAGAGCTCACGACATATGAGCTATGGAAACAATGGAAAAAACAACAACACAATTAATAGCAGAGGGTCTCTCTCAGGCTATTTCATATCAAGATTATAGAGTACTTACAGAGACTCACGCCCTAGAAGGAACTAATACAGGTCCAGAAGTGACAGAGGCGCTACATAACTATACAATGCTTAATCACAAGCGCATGAAACGTCTAGACAAGACACTCAAGCTCTCTGATGATGTGCAGCAGCAGATAAAAGATTTTAAAGGAGATGTAACGTGGCTAGTACTTACAGAGAGCTGGTGTGGTGATGCTGCTCAAACGATGCCTATGATGCAAAAGTTTGCAGACCTCAACCCTAACATTAAATTTAAAGTTGTTCTTAGAGATGAGAATCTTGATCTTATGGATCAGTTTCTATACAATGGAGGGCGTTCTATTCCGAGACTTATCGCTGTAGATAGCGGCACAAATGAAGTGATAGCAGACTGGGGACCACGTCCATCTGAGGCCACAAAAATGGTTAATGATTATAAAGAAGCTCACGGTAAGTTAACTCCAGAATTCAAAGAAGATTTACAAGTGTGGTATTACAAAGACAAAGGACAAGGAACTGCTCAGGATTTACTTAAACTACTTAAGTAAGCTCCTCTATCCTTGAAAATCAAAAGTCACACTCCCTAGTTGTGTGACTTTATTTCCTTTATCAAAGTAAGCTCTTGTTAAATACTCCATTGCCTGATCTATGAGACATCCGTTTGAACTTGTAGAGGCACTTTTATTATAATCCTTATCTATGATAGTTCCTTTATCGTTTACGGTGATATTCACTACTATTTTACCGTAAGCATCGCAGGTATACACAGGATTAGGTAAAACTATTGCAGTACGGCCTACTAGATCGTAAGAAACCGTACTCTGTCTATAAGCACTTTTCTTTTTCTTATTACGTGCAGCTTCTCGAGCATCTATAGCCGCTTGTACCTCTTCTCTTTTTGCTTCTAGATTACCTTCTCTAGCTTCTTGAAGCGCCTTAAGCTTAGCCTCATTGTCGTCATTAAGTTGCTCTACACTATTCTGCTGTTGAGCTTCTATTGCTTTTCTAATTTCGTCGTTATCTTGAAAGCTTCTATTTTCCTCCCTAAGTTGAGCGGTATTGTAGGCTTGGTTAGTTTTTGAAATACGACGCTCTTGAACTTGATCTTCTTGTTGCTCTTGAAGCTCCCCTACTATCTCCTCAGTAATTACAGGAATCTCAATAAACTCCTCTATCTCTCCTTGATATGGTTTTACTCCCAGAAAGAAAAAAACGAGCACAAGTAAACTTGCCCCCGTAACGGTAATTAGTAAAGCCTTATCAGAATGAGAGATCTTCATAAAGAACTAAAATAATAAAAGTAAAATAGCTGAATCGCCTAATAACAGTGTTTCACAAATTATTCTTCTGTGGAACCAGCTGTAATTTCGGCTATAAATCCATCAAGAGACTGTGCATCATCTACGTTGTAATCACCTATTTTGGTTCTTCTCAAAGCGCTTAAGTGAGCTCCACTTTTGAGTCCTTCTCCAAAATCAAATGCTAGGGATCTAATATATGTTCCTTTACTACAGCGCACTTTAAAATCTACTTCAGGCATTGCGATGCGAGTGATTTCAAAAGATGAGATATTAATCTCACGTTTAGGAATATCTACTTCTTCTCCTGCTCGTGCAAATTCATACAAGCGTTTCCCCTCCTTTTTGAGTGCAGAAAATACTGGCGGGCGTTGCATGATGTTTCCTTGGTACGCTTTCGCGAAAGCGTAAATATCCTCATCAGTAATATGTTCTGTAGAAAAAGTTTGATCTACTTCTGTCTCAAGATCATAACTAGGCGTAGTACCACCTAAAACAATGGTGCCCGTATATTCCTTTTCTTGCCCAACGAACTCATGTAACCGCTTTGTAAACTTCCCCGTGCAAATAATCATAAGGCCAGTTGCCAAAGGATCTAACGTACCTGCATGACCTACTTTTATCTTCTTTATATTAAGATTCTTACGTATAAGCCAGCGCACTTTGTTAACCAGCTGGAATGAGGTCCACTCTAACGGTTTATCAAAAATGAGTACTTGCCCATCTTTATAATCTTGGTCTGTAAGCATAGCCAGCTTGGTTTTGTAGTTTTTGTTAGGGACTAGGAGGCAAAGTTATCAAGATAATGCTATTTAACTAGAAATATCACGCATAACTTATTATGCTTTTTATGATATCAAAATACTCTTATTGTGGTTTAATGATATATTTTTATAAGAAATCACTTCCTTATCTCCGTAATAAATAAGAGATATACTTTAAAATAAGATATGTCCCAGTTGCAAAGAATTATTGTTTTAGTAGGTTTAAGTCTAATGTGTGCGCAATGTTCATCTAATGATGGGTCGTCTGATGATGCAGTGGAAGTTACTGTTCCTGTAGTTACACCCACAGATGAAACAGATGACGATGGTACAACAGATGAAGACAATGCTCTAGACACCGAGGCCTTCTCATTTGAGTCAAATTTAGTTATAGAAAATAGTTTCAATACGGGTGGTTGTACACCTGGACCTTGTGATACTGACGATGAAGATCTCGATGACATTTTTGAAAGTGGGCAGCCAGATGACGAGTATTTTTATTCTTCTAATAACGGAACTATTTTGAATTTGAAGTGCCAACTAGAAAAAGGAAGAAGAACCGAGTTTAAACAATCCTCAGAAGGTCCATTAACAACACCATCTCGCATGGAATTTGAAGCAGTATACTTAGATATTCCTACAGAAGGAATAACCATTGCGCAGGTTCATAATAGGGGAGGTAGTTCTAATAAGCCTTTCTTTAGACTTGAATTGCATAATGATGAACTAGAAACTGTCGTACGAAGAGATCCAGAAGTAAGCTCGAGTGATACAGAATTTGATAAAGATTTTTATTCTTTTGTCAATGGTGCAAACTATAATAGTGAGCCTTTAAAAATCATTATTGAAAAAGGTAATGGTGTTGTACATCTTATTGTAGCCCAGGGAGGTCAAACGCTTATAGATGAAACTTACAGCCCAGAGTTAGGTACAAACTGGATAGAAGATAATGGTATTGCAAATGGATATTATCTTAAGGCTGGAATCTATAATCCAGCTGCAAACCATACTGAAGCTATTGAATTACAGTATTCAATGTTTCACTTTACATCAGAAGACGAGAACTAGAGATAGAACGTATTAAGCTTGATTATAGATGGAAAATCCTATTGCAATTACTCCTACAATGAGACAGTAAATAGCAAACCAAGAGAGTTTACTTTTCTTAACCAGTTTAATCATCCACGTGCAAGCTACAAGTCCTGCTACAAAAGCTGCTACAAAGCCTATTACTAGTACAGATACGTTACCCGTTTGTGTGGTAAGCGCTCCATCCATTAGGTCTTTTGCAATCTTCCCAAAAATAAGTGGGATCACCATTAAAAATGAAAAACGCGCTGCTTTGCTCTTATCATTACCCAATAACACAGAGGTAGATATAGTTGCTCCACTACGAGAAATACCTGGTATCATTGCTACTGCCTGAGACACGCCAATTATAAATGCATTTGAAAAAGTAACATTCTTTTGAGTGTCTTTTGCTCTATCTGCGAAGTATAATAGTACCGCAGTTACAAGAAGCATACAGCCTACGAGCATGATATTTCCTCCAAAAAGCGCTTCTAGCTGTTCTTCAAAAAACAGCCCTACAATTACTGCAGGAATCATGGATAACACGATTTTTGCCGAAAATTGTGTTTCTTCATTCCACTTGAATGAAAACAATCCGCTCAAAATTTCTACAATATCTTTTCTAAAGACTACGATGGTAGAAAGTGCCGTGGCAAAGTGCACAACAACGGTAAACATCAAGCTTTCTTCTGGGACAGAAGTGTCTCCTAGGATTGCCTTCCCTAGTTCTAAATGACCACTAGAAGAAACTGGTAAAAACTCTGTGAGTCCTTGAATGACACCAAGGATTAATGCGTCTAAGTTATCCATAACCGCAAAGATAAGATTGTCGTTATAAGGGGCAAGTGTTACTTCCCTTTATTAGGGTTAAGTAGTATCGCATATACTTCTATACCAAAACCTATGAGAATCACAGCAGGTGCTAGACGTATACGTCTCCATGAGTAGATTTCAGGATTAAAAACATTAGGGTCGTCACTACCACCACCAGACATTAGTATAAAGCCTAAGGCAATCACGCCAAGTCCAATAAGCATCCAGGTAAAGTTCTTCTTACCAAAGATAAATTCGGTTTCTTGTTTAATGACTTCTTTACGTTTTTGTTCTCCCATAGTAATACTTTTATACTGCTAGTAGTATAATTCGTCTGTGCGCAAATTTAAGAAACGTTGTGTTGCAAGAAAGGTGCTAAACCAAGTAATCACGATACCCATCATAAATACACCTCCAAAAAGTGCTCCTAGTAGAAGTGGATCATCAAGTAATGTGAGTTGAGGAAAAGTCTTGTTTGCATAATACAATACTCCAGCCATCCCTGCTATAGCTATAAGCGCTCCTATAATCCCTAAACGCACACTTTTCCAAACGAAAGGCCTGCGTATAAATTTTTTAGTCGCTCCAACCATCTGCATGGTTTTTATGGTAAATCGCTTAGCATACACGGATAATCGTATAGAGCTATTAATAAGCAATACTGCTATAAAAGTGAATATCCCTGAGATAATGAGAATCCACAAGCTCATTTTCTTAATGTTGTCGTTAAGAAGTGAGATCAACGGCTTGTCATACGTCACTTCCTCAACAAAGTTTTTAGAAGCAATCTCTGCAGCAATTTCTGATACTTTCTCTGCTGAAACGTAATCTGCATTAAGATATAAATCAATGCTATTTTGTAGGGGGTTTTCTCCAAGGTAGTCTACAAAATTTTCTCCTAAAGCCTCGCTATGTGCTTCAGCAGCTTCTTCTTTTGATACAAACTGTATAGATTTTGTGTATTCTGCCAGTGATAAAGACTTCTCAAGCTGCTTCATCTCCACATCTTTTGCTCCATCTTTAAAGTAAACACCTACTGCAATAGTCTCCTTAAAATAGTCGGCTACTTTTTTGGTGTTAAGTACTAGTAATCCTAGTATTCCCAGTAGAAATAGCACCAAAGCAATACTAATTACCACCGAAAAATAGGAAGTAATTAATCGTCTTTTCTGGTATTTCTCAAAGGATGAACTCATCTGCTAGGGTTTTGAGTAAAAGTAGTAAATCCTACACACTCCGTTATCAAACGTATAGATTCTGATTGTATTATTTTAAAAAATAATTTACAAGAAGAGATCACTCTCCATGCGAGAGCTAATTACAAGATATTTCTACCACTTAACATAACAAACGACCTGTAATACTTTAAAACTAATAAGCAAAGACTTATATAACTATCCTGCCTAAAGTAACCCTTGATGAATTTTCATTGAGGCTAAAAAACTTTACCTCCGTATTCTCTGTAGGCCTTCCCAAATCTTTAGTAATTGTCATTTTTAAAAATGAGTTTGGACTTCTTTCTTTCTTCTCGTCCATTAGAATATTGAAAAACCACTCTCCTTTCTCTGCATTTATAAGTTGAAATTCTTGAAATCTTGTATCACGTTTCAACTCATTATTCATTTCATTTTGACTCCTAAAACTATCATGCTTCCATTGATGATAATTCTTTGTAGGATTAACAAATTGAAAGGAAAAATTCTCATTAGGCACATTCCACTCTAACGTTACAAGACCATCTAATGCTATTTTGGAAGGTTTAAAAGTAGAGAGGCTCCATGGTAATACAACGCTCGGAAACTTGTTATAAATCCCTCTAATTTCAGTTGTAATCGCCATTTTAAAATCTTCAGAAAGTGGAAAGGTGCTTAAGATTTCTTCATAAAGTACACCTGCACTTTCAAAATCATTCAAATGTATGTAGCTTTTTGCAAGATCACGTTTAAGTTGCAAGGAACTAGGATACTCTTTAGAAAGTTTTGAAATCAGATTATGAGCATCAAGATGATACTTTTCTTTCTCAAATTTATAGGTCAATGCAATCAATGCATCTTTATCAAATTCATAAACTTCTTCGATATTAGACAATACTCGCTTAGCTATTTCAAGTTGCCCTTTTGCTTTAAATGCATCAAATGCATCAAAATAAAAATCTACATCACCACCTGCTATCAAACGTTCTTTCAAATAAACAGAGTAAGCCTCCTGAGACGCTATTAACTTAACTTTTATAGCATTGAAATTATTGAGGTCAATAACTTTTAGATCCCCTTTCATTCTTCTAGTGGTTCCTCTACGACCACTTTTCTTTTCTTCCTTATTGATTATACCACTCTTAGTAGTAATTAATACTACCCCATTTACAGCATTAGGTCCATAAATTGCAGTAGCAGCTAGACCTTTGAGGACCTTAACATCTTTAATAGTTGAAGGATCAATATATGAATAATCTGTTTTACTACTTACTTGGCTTTGCTCAGTAATTATTCCGTCAATATAAACAACGGGATGATTTGTGTTTACGTATGAAGAAAAACCTCTTATTATAGCACTTCCTAAATCTTGTTTACCTTGGTATTTTACACCTGGCACTTTACCAGATATAAGTTGGCCTACATCTGTATGTCCCGTCTTATATTGGTCTGATGTTACTCTCACAATAGAATAACCTTTTGAACGATCTTCCTCCCAATATTCATTTTCCGGTAATCTTTCTTTTTCTTGTTTATCAGTAATAATAACTTCTTTAAGTTGATTCATTTTATTTCCAAAATCTAGCTGAATTTCCACATCGCCTTTATCTTCTATTTTTATAAGCTGTTCTTTACCTCTTACAGTTTTAACACTTACTATATCCTTAGTGTAACTCTGATAAGTATACCAGCCATCCTTATTTGACCTTGTACTATTCTGTTGATCATAAATAGAACTTATTTGAGCTCCCTCAATAGCTCCATCCTCGTTGAAAATATAACCTGATACTGTGATTTCTTTTTTTAATGTGGATTCCGTTTGTTGTTTTTTTAAATATTTATCAACTATTTTTTTTGAAAAATCATTTACAACAATTTCGGATAGGTGTTCTTGATCTATATTATAAAGTGGCAAGTACTTTACTTTGACATCTTCAAGATTATTAGGTGTACTATTTACAATGATAAGTTTATCCGAAAAGTCACCCATCTTAGGCAATTGATCTGAAAAGTAAAGGATCTTTCTAGATTGTCCTGATCTTAGAAGAATGTCAGGATGTTTAGTTGACCCATCATAATTAACCATTTTGAGAAAATCTAAAAATTCTCTGGTATTACTATTTACGTCCGAAAACATTTTTTTTTCTAAAACAGTATTAGCAAATACTGTTATTTCAATATCGTCAACTGAATTTATCCGAATATATTCTTCGAGTACATTAATCTCTAGATCAAGGTTTTTTTCAATCATAGAAAATGAAGCATCCCAATAAACGGAAAGTTTATTAGGCGCTTCTTGAGACAAAACCGTTAAAGTGAGTATAAGAAAGAAGCTAAGTAGTATAGATTTTTTAAATATAGTTATCATAGTTGCTTATTTATAAAGTTTGTAAGTTTCCTTATCACACATCAAAATCTTTAATTTACAGAAAGAGATCACTCTCCACATACGCATCTATTACACGCTGCTCGCCTTCCTTCCCTTTTATACTATTGCCATGCTCCATTCCTAAAATTCCTTTGAAATCTCGGCTATGAATGTATTTAAATACATTTTTATAGTTAATCTCTCCAGAGGTAGGCTCATTGCGCCCAGGGTTATCTCCTATCTGGAAATAAGCAATCTCGTCCCAGCACTGCTCTATGTTAGGAATCAAGTTTCCTTCTTGAATTTGCTGATGGTAAATATCAAATAGAATCTTGCACGACGGACTATCTACTGCTTTACAAATTTGATATGCTTGCGGTGACTTAGATAAAAAGAGTCCTGGGTGATTTCTAAAATTTAATGGTTCAAGCACCATTACAATTCCATGTGGTTCTAGAATCGCTGCAGCTTGTTTTAAAGTCTCTACCACGTTTGCCGTTTGATATGCCATGTCTTGACGCATATCCACATGACCAGGTACGACTGTCATCCACTTTGCATTTACACGTTTGGCAACAGTAACAGATTTCTTAATATCACCTAGAAACTCTTCTCTCCATTCTTGCTTTCCGCTCGCTAGATGAGGTGTTGTCCAGTATATTTTATGAGCTACAAAAACTCCCATAGTCATCCCGCGTTCTTTCATAACAAGTGCCATAGCCTCTTGTTCGGCAATGGGACGGTTGCGCATCTCATTATCTTCGAAGGCGGTAAATCCCTGATCTGCCATAAAGTTGAGCTGATCGATCACATTTTCGCCAGCGAGCTCTTTAAACATACCTACATGTGGAGCATAGTTGAGATTAAAAGAGTATGCTCCATTTTTCGCTTTCGCGAAAGCGGAAACATCTCCTATCCCATTAATCATAGCGTTTACCCCAATACTACCTAAACCTAAAAAGGAACCCGTGAGAGCTCCTTTTTGTATAAATTTCCTTCTGTCCATAACTTATTAAAATTCTTGCAACATTGTCATTTATAGCATTCCATTTATTAATTACATCTGGTGTAATTTATAGAGAATATGTCTTTCCTCCTGTTGCTTCCTCTAGTGGCAAGCAACCTACTTGTTTACCTGGAATAGGCTCATAAGCGAGTACATTTTCTCCTATTTCTTCTGAGGCTTTCCATCCCCATATAGTCATTCCTCTTATATTTCCTAAAAGGCTAAAAGAACCAGCATCTGGATCTACTTTTACCGTCTTATCATTCTCATAAACTTGATAGAACTCACCTAAACCTTTATTGTAAATAGCTTGTTCTTCTTGAGATGCATTAAGATACTTTGTGAGTAAGGCATCATAATCTTCTGCTTCCGCCTCTTCAAATGTCTTTCCAGTTGCGTCTTGCAATCTATTTGCAAGTGCGTCAAACCCTGCTAGAATTTGCGTTTTACCTTCTGCATCTACTGCTTGATTCCAGTAAGTATCTATAAACTTGTGTACACCTACATCTACCGCTCCTGGGATCATCTCGTCAGAAGGAATAATAAGATCTACCATATGGCGCAATGCTTTACCTTGAGACTTGCTTAAAAATACAGGCTCAAACACAGGTCCATCTGCTTTACAACTTTGTAAAAGGCTCAATATCGTAGGTGTTGCAACAAGTGCTACTCCACCTAATCCTAAGTTCTTTATTAATTGTCTTCTATTCATCTTACGCTTCTTTTTTGATTTGAGCAGCAGCGTGATTTGCAGCACGTGCGCTAAAAGCCATATATGTGAGTGATGGGTTTACACAACTTGCAGAGGTCATAAACGCTCCGTCTGTTACATAAACGTTAGGAACAGCGTGTAACTGGTTATTACCGTTACAAACCGATGTCTTAGGATCACGACCCATACGAGCCGTACCCATTTCATGTATTCCGTTACCCGGAGCACTAGGATCATCCATAGTCTGGATATCTGTAAATCCAGCCTTTTTAAGCATATCTTTTGCACTTGCAATCATATCCTTACGCATTTCCCACTCATTCTCTTTCCACTCTGCGTCAAAGTTTACCTTAGGTTGTCCCCATTTATCAAGATCATTATAATCTAGCGTCATTTTATTCTCATGGTAAGGAAGACATTCTCCAAAGCCCATAAGACTCATAGTCCATCCTCCTGGTTTTTGAATCTCTTCTTTAAGCTTTGCTCCGTATCCTGCTTCGGCAATTTGTGGTTGGTAATCACCACGACCTGCACCACCTTGATAACCGTATCCACGCTTAAAAGTTTTTTGATCTGTTACTCCACCTATGTTTCTAAAACGAGGAATATATAATCCATTAGGACGACGTCCTTTGTAATATTTGTCTTTATCACCATCCCACTTTGCAGTTGCTCCTGCTTTAAAGTGGTGATCCATTAAGTTATGACCTAGCTCTCCAGAGTCATTACCCATTCCATTAGGGAAACGCTCACTCTTAGAGTTCATAAGAATACTAGCAGAGGCAATTGCAGAAGCACAAAGGAAAACGGTCTTTGCTTTAAACTCCATAGTCTCCATGGTCTCTTGGTCGGTAACTTTTACTCCAGTTGCCTTCCCTGTTTTATCATCATACACCACTTCTGTCACAATAGAAAATGGACGTAACGTCATATTCCCTGTACGCTCAGCCGCTGGTAAAGTAGATGAGTTACTTGAAAAGTATCCTCCAAAAGGACATCCTCTCACACAGCGATTTCTAAACTGGCAAGCAGAGCGACCATCATATGTTTTTGCTCCTGTAATGTGCGCAACACGCCCAATAGTAAGTAAACGACCGTCTTTATAATTTTCGGCCATGTTTTTCTTAAGCACTTCCTCTACACAATTAAGCTCCATAGGAGGTGAGAATTTACCATCAGGTAATACTTCAAGACCTAGATTCTCTCCAGAGACAGAGATATACTCTTCCACCTTATCATACCAAGGAGAAATATCGCTATAACGCACAGGCCAGTCTACGGCTATGCCTTCTTTTTTATTTGCTTCAAAATCAATATCAGATAAACGATAACTCTGGCGTCCCCACATAATAGAACGACCTCCCACGTGATATCCACGTATCCAGTCAAAACGTTTTGTCTCATTATAAGGATGATCTACATCATCTACAAAAAAGTGACGACTCTCTGCTTTATGAACATAACCCGTACGAGCTTGCTTCTCATAACGAGCCTCTACTTCTACACTATTATTACCCTTTAACTCAAAGTCCCAAGGGTCTTTATGCATAGTAGGGTAGTCTTCAATGTGATTAACCATACGACCACGCTCTAAAACAAGCGTTTTCATACCATTCTCACATAACTCTTTTGCTGCCCATCCTCCGGAGATTCCTGAGCCTACGACAATTGCGTCGTACATTTCGTTTTCGTTGGCTGTGTTCACTATATATTGTATTAATGAAAAAAAATTGTGATGTAGTTTACCAAATATATAAATTTTAAGTTGTTTTTTGTTAATATGAGAAAAAGGTTACCTTAGTCAAACACTAGATTTAACAGTAATTCACGGGCGAAAACGTTATAGTTCTACCCTCCAATTAAATTATATTATGAAAAAATATCTTCTAGGAGCATTTTTATGCGCATTTACACTCTTTTCTTGTAAAACAGATCAAAAAAAAGAGGGTGATAACGCTTCCGTGAAAGCTGAAATTGAAAATTCTCAAAAAACAGCTCCAACTTTCAAACATTCGCTAGCTCAATGGTCACTTCACAAACCGTTTCAAGATGGTACTATGGACCCGATGGAATTCCCGCAAATTGCCAAAGATCTTGGTTTTACCGGAGTAGAATATGTGACACAACTATATCCATCTGTTGCTGAAGTAGGGACAGATTATAAAGAACGTGTAATGAAACTTGCAAACGACCTTAATGCTAAGGCAACTGCTGCAGGAATGGATAACGTTCTTATTATGGTTGATCATGCTGGCGAACTAGCAGATCCAGACCCTAAAAAACTAGAAGAAGCTATTGCAAATCACAAAATATGGATGGATGCAGCAAAACTTATGGGAGCACACTCGGTAAGAGCAAATCTCTTTGGAGAGCTAGATCCTGTAAAATGGCATGCTCTATCTGTAGCATCTCTTAAAGAGCTAGGAGCTTACGGTAAAGAAGTAGGTGTAAACGTAATCATAGAAAACCACGGAGGATGGTCTAGTGATGGAGAAAAGCTTATTGCTGTGATGAAAGAGGTTAATATGGAAACAGTAGGTGTTTTGCCTGATTTTGGAAACTTTTGTGTTAAACGTGAAGGTGGAGAACGCTGGAGCGCTCCTTGTGTGTTAGAATATGATACTTATAAAGGAATAGAAGAAATGATGCCGTTTGCAAAAGGAGTGTCTGCAAAGTCATATAACTTTGATGAAAATGGTAATGAGACAAAATTAGACTACCAACGATTAATGCAAATCGTTGCCGATAGTGGTCTTGAAGGATATGTAGGTACAGAGTATGAAGGGCCACTAGAAGATCCAAAAGAAGGTATCGCTCTTACTAAAGCACTAGTTCAAAAATCAATAGACAACCTTAAATAAACCCTATGAAATCAACTACTAAATTCCAGTTATCTTTTATGATGTTCCTCGAGTTCTTTATTTGGGGAGGCTGGTTTGTGACCTTAGGCACATTCATGGGCAATAACCTGAATGCAGAAGGAGGCGAAATTGCAGCAGCATTCTCAACACAATCTTGGGGTGCTATAATTGCACCATTTATTATAGGTCTTATTGCAGATCGATTTTTTAATGCAGAGCGCATACTAGGTGTACTTCACATCATTGGTGCTGCATTAATGTATATGATGTCTCAAGCAACAGACTCGGCTGTCTTTTATCCTTATGTTCTAGGGTATATGATTGCTTATATGCCTACACTAGCACTTGTAAATTCCGTTGCGTTTAATCAAATGAAAGATCCTTCAAAAGATTTTCCATTCATACGCGTATGGGGAACCATCGGGTGGATTGTTGCTGGTTTATTAATCAGTTTTGCATTTGGATGGGATTCACAAGATTCAATCGCATCTGGAATGCTTAAAAATACATTTGTAATGACAGCTATAGCTTCGGCAGTATTAGGAGTGTTTAGTTTTACGCTTCCTAAAACACCACCAAGTGCAAAAGGAGAAAAAGTTGCAATCAAAGATATTTTAGGTTTTGAAGCATTAGGACTTTTAAAAGATAGAAACTTTCTAGTATTCTTCCTTTCTTCTGTACTTATCTGTATTCCGCTTGCGTTTTACTACCAAAACTTAAGTCCGTTCCTCACAGAATCTGGAGTAGAAAAGTCTACAGCCCTTGCTTCTATTGGTCAAGTGTCTGAGGTAGTATTTATGCTATTACTTCCATTCTTCTTTAAGAAGTTTGGGTTTAAGAAGACTATCCTAGTGGGAATGTTAGCGTGGACATTACGCTATTTATTATTTGCTTATGGAAACACTGGGGATTTATTCTTTATGGTTATCACGGGGATTGTACTTCACGGTATTTGTTATGATTTCTTCTTTGTATCTGGACAGATATATACAGACAGCAAAGCTGGGCCAAAAATTAAAAGTGCTGCACAAGGTCTTATTACACTTGCAACCTATGGTGTAGGAATGCTTGTAGGGTTTTATGTGGCAGGAAAAATAACAGATGCAAATATTCTAGGTGAAGGTCACGATTGGAATTCTGTATGGGTATTCCCAGCAATTTTTGCAGCAGCAGTATTTGTGATTTTTGCAGTGCTATTTAAAGAAGAAAAAATAGAATATACGGAGTAGTAGTTCAGGCTTAAAAAATTGTTCCCCTACCTTGAAGGGTGGACTTTTTTAGGACAAGTAATAATATACTCAGTATAAATAAAAATCTAAAAATTCGATTAACACACCCTTTAAGACAGGGAAATGGAAATCGGCAAATAAAAACACAACACAATGAGCAATAAAATAAGATGGGGCGTCCTAGGTGGCGGCGGAGATAGTTTAATAGGTGTGTTGCACCGCGTGGCGGCAAGTATGTTTGACGCATACCAGCTAGTAGGTGGTTCTTTTAACCCAGATATAGAGATAAGCAAAGACTTTGCTACTCAAATAGGCATCCCGACAGATCGTATATACAAAGATTTAACGGAGCTTATAGAAAAGGAAACCGCGCTCCCAGTAGACCAGCGCATGCAGGTGGTGTCTATACTTACACCTAACTTTTTACACTTCCCGATGGCAAAGCAGCTTCTAGAAGCTGGCTTTAACGTGATTTGTGAGAAGCCTATGACAATGACGCACGCAGAGGCGCTAGAGCTTGAGGCTATCCAAAAGAAGAATGGTAACGTCTTTGGACTTACACATACCTATACAGGCTACCCTATGGTGCGCCAAATGAGGGAAATGATAGCAAATGGAGAACTGGGCGAGATACAGAAAGTTGATGCTCAATATTACCAAGGCTGGATTAATAATCTCATACACGACAAGGAGCAACGCAATAGCACTTGGCGTTTGATGCCTGAGAAATCGGGAATTTCTTGCTGTCTTGGCGATATAGGCGTTCACGCTTACCAGATGCTAGAGTTTGTGACTGGCAAGAAAATTAAATCTGTACTTGCAGACCTCAACCATCTATATGCAGATAATGAGATGGATATAGACGGCACCGTATTACTACGCCTAGATGAATATACAAAAGGTGTATTGCGATCTAGTCAAATAGCAACAGGTGAGGAGAACAACTTTACCGTAGCTGTTTATGGTACAAAAGCAGGCCTCAAGTGGGAGCAAGAAAACCCTAATTATCTTTATTTACTAGAAGATGGACAACCTATGCGCGTGCTTAAACCAGGCCACGCTTATAACAGTACGCTATCGCTAGATGGCACAAAACTACCTCCGGGACACCCAGAAGGTATTTTTGACGCGATGGGTAATATCTATAAGGGTGTTGCAAAAGCAATACGTGGAGAAGACTACAATTCTGGAGAGTTTCCAGGGATGACAGATGGTGTACGAGGAATGAATTTTATAGAGAAAGCCGTGCAATCTCATCGAGATGGGAATGTGTGGGTAGACCTAGAGTAGTATAAGTACGCTTTCGCGAAAGCGTAAAAAACAACAACTGAAAAGATTCTCGCCTTCGCGGGAATGAAAAAAATATATCCAATGAAAACAATAAAAGGACCCGCAGTATTTCTCGCCCAGTTTATGGATGACAAAGCACCATTTAATTCGCTCGACGGATTATGCAAATGGGCAGCAGATCTTGGGTATAAAGGAATACAAATCCCAACTTGGGAAAATAGATTAATTGACCTTACCACAGCAGGAGAAAGTAAAACCTACTGCGACGAACTTAAAGGAAAAATTAATAGTTATGGTTTAGAAATCACAGAACTTTCTACACACTTACAAGGTCAACTAGTGGCTGTGCATCCCGCATATGACTTGATGTTTGATGGTTTTGCACCAGATGACTGTAAAAACAACCCTAAGAAGCGTACAGAATGGGCTCGCAAGCAAATGATAAGCGCTGCGCACGCAAGTAAACATCTGGGACTTGATGTGAGTGCGACCTTTAGTGGTTCGCTGCTTTGGCATACAATGCACCCTTGGCCACAACGCCCTGCAGGACTTGTTGAAATGGGCTTTGAAGAACTAGCCAAACGATGGTTACCACTTCTCAACACCTATGATGAATGCGGTGTAGATGTGGCTTATGAGATTCACCCTGGTGAAGATTTACACGATGGAGTGACTTTTGAGCGTTTTCTAAAAGCTACAGGCAATCATAAGCGTTGTAACATCTTATATGATCCAAGTCACTTTGTGTTACAGCAGCTAGATTATATCTCATACATAGATCACTATCATGAATTTATAAAAGCCTTTCACGTAAAAGATTCTGAGTTTAAACCAGATGGTAAACGTGGGACTTTTGGAGGATACAGTGACTGGCAAGATCGCGCTGGGCGTTACCGATCTCCGGGAGATGGACAAATTGATTTTAAAACCATCTTTACAAAACTTACAGAATATGGTTGTGATGTTTGGGCTGTGATGGAATGGGAATGTTGTGTAAAAAGTCCTGAGCAAGGAGCTCGAGAAGGCGCACCTTTTATCGCTTCACATATTATTGAGGCTACACAGAAACGCTTTGATGATTTTGCTGGAGAAGATATAGACAAGGAGCAGTTGAAGAAGATACTTGGACTTTAAAAAACTATTATGAAAAAAACAATCTATATCGCAGCAGTGGCTTTAATTGCACTTGCTTGTAAAAATGAAACTAAAACTACGGTTGTAGACATTAGGAGCGGAGAAGGCAATACCTTCTCTATAAACGGTAAAAAAATTGCCGAGCCTAGTGATAAAGTAGTTCTTTTTGACGGCTCTAATCTAGATGCTTGGAAAGGATATGGCACAGACGGAATACACGATAACTGGACCATAGAAGATGGAGCGATAGCTTTTACTCCTGGAGAAGAAGGTGGTAAAAACATCATTACAAAAAACACCTATAAAAACTTTGAACTCAAGCTCGAGTGGAAAATCTCTGAAGGTGGTAACAGTGGTATTTTTTGGGGTGTAAAAGAGTCTCCAGAATTTAAAGAAGCTTATGAAACTGGCCCAGAGATACAAGTACTAGATGACGATCGTCACCCAGATGCAAAAGTTGCCAATGGCACACACAAAGCAGGATCACTTTATGATATGATTAAACCAGCAGATGGAATGATTAATCCCGCTGGTGAGTGGAATGCTGTACAGCTTACTATTAACCATGATGAAAATCTTGGCAAAATAAGCTTTAATGGTAAAGAAGCATATACCTTCCCAGTAAATGGAGAAGAGTGGGATGCTATGGTTGCAAAGACTAAGTTTGCAGACTGGAAAGGCTTTGGGAAATACCAAGAAGGTCACATAGGTCTCCAAGATCACGGAGACAAAGTATGGTACCGAAACATTACAATTAAAGAACTTTAAATTATGAAATTATACCATTTAGGAATTATAGCAACAGCACTAACTATAGCCTCTTGTGGCTCAGGAAATGTGGGCGATGAACCTACAAAACCAGAACAAACAGAAGTATGGGGTCCAAAACCTGCAAAGGTGGCCATAAACGGGCAGACCGGTATCCCTAGTGATGCTGTTGTATTGTTTGACGGCACAAACCTCAACGCTTGGAAAAGTAAAAACGACGGCGGCGCTCCTAAGTGGACGATTAATCAAGACGGGAGTATGACCGTAAAGGATAAAACGGGAGATATTGTGACCAAAGAAGACTTCGGGAGTGTGCAATTACACCTAGAATGGCGCAGTGATCCAAACAACACACAGACTAACCAAAACAGAAGTAATAGTGGTGTGTTTTTTCAAGGCTTATACGAAGTACAAATCTTGAATAACAATGATAATGACACCTATGTAAACGGTATGGTAGGCTCTATCTACAAGCAAAAAGCTCCAGACGTGATGGCTGCAAAACCTACAGGTGAGTGGAATACGTATGATATTGTTTTTCACGCGCCAGAATTTGACAGTGCAGGAAAAAGAACAAAAGCAGGTACGCTCACAGTATTACTCAATGGTGTACTTGTTCAAGATCACTATGAGCTACAAGGAAGCACAGAATATATAGGGTTTCCTAAAAACAATGCCCATGGAGATGGACCAATCATACTTCAAGATCATGGCGATATGAGTGGTGTAGGGTATAGAAATATTTGGTTACGTAAACTTTAAAAAATTCTAACTAAACCAATTGAAAAACATGAAAGATCTTGCTACAGTAAATCAAGAAGTAATTTGGGCAATGATCACCATTGCTTTTATCATGCTCTGTATCGCTGTTTTTTACTATAAAAACCCTCCCGTAAAAATCAATAAATTATACGGTTACCGCACGCGACACTCTATGAAAAACCAAGAGATATGGACAGCAGCAAATAAGCATAGTTCGATTATGTTTATAAACCACGCACTTATTTTATTTGTGAGTACCGTTGTTCTAAGTTTTTTAAAAATACCATACTCCCTTCTTATTTTTCTGGTAGTTCTGTTAGGTGGTATTTTATTTGGAGCATTAAGAACAAGTCAATTTCTAAAAAACAATTTTGACCAAGAAGGAAATAAAAAATGATAGATCTCCCTACAATACTTACCACACTCGCACCAGCACTCATAAGTCTAGCATTATTTATAAATACGCGTTACTTCCCACCGTCAATGGGTAACTCATTCTTAGCAAAATCTCCAGAATGGTGGATGAGAGATCAAGCCACCTGGAATAGTGCATATTCGTTTTTAGCTCAAAAATATGGCATTGGTACTGTTGCACTTTTTGCAATTTGCAGTTGTTTGTTCTTTCTTGAAAGCCCTTATGCAGCATACGGCGGCTATGTTGCGCTTATCGCTTATGTGATTTTAGCAAATTACCAAGTGCGCTCATATATGACTGATAAAATAAAATAGCATTGTCCCGCTTTCGCAAAAATTTGATTGCATTCACTAAATGTCTTGAATGATTGTATGTAAGCACGACTTAAATACTCTTAATTGCAAGATTATGGGAATACAACTATGCTTTCGCGAAAGCGTACAATCCCCATTCATAATTAATAACTGAACCTTTATCTTTGCCGAATGATAAAATCGATGACTGGTTTTGGGAAAAGTGTACTACAACTTCCTGGAAAAAAAATTACAATAGAGATCAAATCGCTTAACAGCAAAAATCTAGATCTCAATGCTCGTATACCTTCTACCTATCGTGAGAAAGAACTTGCCCTGCGCAATATGGTTGCAAAAGCACTAGAACGCGGTAAGATTGATGTAGGTCTTTATGTAGAAAGTACTGGAGAAAACACCAATACAGTTATTAATGGAACGGTGGTAAACGCTTATATGGCTCAGCTCTCTGATGCTGTGAGCGGTAATCCTAGCGAGACAGAACTTCTTAAAATGGCAATGCGCCTTCCAGATGCTCTTAAAACAGAACGTGAGGAACTAGATGAAAATGAGTACACATCGATTGTATCAAATCTAGAGGAAGCACTTAAGGAAATAAACAAGTACCGTCTAGATGAAGGGAATTCTCTTAAAACGGAGTTTGAACTACGTATTGCAAACCTACAGCGCTTGCTGGAAGAGGTTATTGTACTTGATGTAGATAGACTGAGTGATGTAAAAGTAAGGCTTGAGAAAGCTGTTTCTGATCTTAAAGTAAATGTAGATGAGAATCGCTTTGAGCAAGAGCTTATCTATTACTTAGAGAAATATGACATTACTGAGGAAAAAGTTCGCTTAAAAAATCACCTAGATTACTTTACAGAAGCGCTAGAATCTGATGATTCTAACGGTAAAAAACTTGGCTTTATAGGTCAAGAAATAGGTCGCGAGATTAATACAGTAGGATCTAAGTCTAACTATGCACCTATGCAGCAGCTGGTAGTGCAAATGAAGGACGAACTAGAAAAAATAAAGGAGCAAGTTTTAAATGTACTCTAATGGCAAAGCAACCAGAAGATAATAATAGTGAACATCAAGGAAAGCTCATCGTATTTTCGGCACCTTCAGGAAGTGGAAAAACAACTATAGTGAGACACCTTCTAGCACAAGAAGAATTAAACCTTGAGTTTAGTATCTCTGCAACGAGTCGTGAGTCTCGTGGAGAAGAAAAAAATGGGAAGGACTATTATTTTATAGATCTCAAAGAATTTAAAAACCACATCAAGGCAGACGACTTTCTAGAGTGGGAAGAAGTTTACCGCGATAATTTCTATGGAACACTGTGGAGTGAGGTACAACGTATCTGGGCCATGGGCAAACATGTGATTTTTGATATTGACGTTGTGGGAGGTTTACGTATCAAAAAGAAATTTCCAGATAAGACACTTGCTGTATTTGTAAAACCACCTAGTGTAGACGAGCTTAAGATACGCCTTAAGAAGCGTAGCACAGAGAGTGAGGATAAGATTAACATGCGCATCGCAAAAGCTTCTGTAGAGCTCGCTACGGCACCACAGTTTGATCATATCATTCTTAATGACAATCTAGACAAAGCACTTAGAGAGGCTGTAACACTTGTTACTGATTTTGTAAAATAACACCAAGATGACATTACAAGATTTTAAAACCAAACTTGCTACCACACCTAGTCATATTCAATTTACCGATACCATGGAGGTTATAGAATCTCTATATACTTTTACGCCTAGCTCCTTTACAAATGGAGACATTCGTAATGATAGCGGTGAGAACAATGGCTCTTGCAAGTTATTCGGTTTTGCAAAAGACCAAGGGTTGAATAAAAGTGACACACTACACTGTTTTGGCGCATATTACAGAGAAGATGTACTACAAAACCCAGAGGGTACAGATCACCAAAACATTAGAAACTTCATGCAGCAGGGCTGGGAGGGTATTTCCTTTGATGCAAATCCTCTCCATAAAAAATAACATACAAATACTACTCCATTGAAAATAGGTCTCTACTTCGGAACATTTAACCCTATTCACATAGGGCATCTTGCGATTGCAAATCACATGGCAGAGTATAGCGACCTAGATAAAATCTGGATGGTCATCACACCGCACAATCCATTTAAGAAAAAGAGTAGCCTACTAGATAACAATCATCGTTATCAGATGGTCTTAGAAGCTCTTGAAACCTATGATAAAATAGAGCCAAGTAATATTGAGTTCAATTTACCACAACCTAACTATACAGTATACACACTAGCTCATCTAGAAGAAAAGTATCCTCAGCATGAGTTTTGCTTAATCATGGGAGAAGACAATCTTAAAAGTCTTCATAAATGGAAAAACTATGAAGTTATTCTTGAGCGTCACGATATATATGTATATCCTAGAATCTCTGAAGGCACAGTTGAAACACAGTTTGACAACCACTCAAAGATTCACAAAGTAGACGCTCCTATCATGGAAATTTCTTCTACAATGATTCGCAAGGCTATTAAGGATGGCAAAAATATAAGACCTTTATTACCACCTGAGGTGCACACTTACATAGATCAAATGAACTTTTACAAATAGGCAATAAGAGTATGTCTAAACGGGATTTAACACAGCAAAATAGTAAAGAGGCTACCTACTACGGTATCTTGATGGTTATTTCATTTCTTGTACACCTCGCTTTACAACGTGTAAAAGCTTCAGATAATGATTTACCTGATTTTCTCTTGGGATTTACGGTTGCCTTATTTATTGCATCTAGTATACTTACTATCATCAAATATCTCAAAGCTAGAAAGGAACCTCAAAGCCCTAAGCTCGCTAAGGCTCGCGTTTTCGTAATTATATCAGCTGTTTTCTGGCTATTTTTCTTAATGAACCTTTCTAAAGAAGTTTTGGAGGTTTTTAGTCAGCTATCTTAATTACTACACATAAAAAAAGAACAAACATTCCAGACTATCGTCCTTCATATTTGTTCTTTTAATTAGTCTATAATCGCGCTTGAGCGCTTTCTTTTATTTCTCTAAGTGAGGAATACGTAATACTTGACCTGGATAAATCTTATCTACATCCTTAAGCATTGGTTTGTTTGCTTCAAAGATTTGTGGGTACTTCATTGGGTCTCCGTACATCGCTTTTGAGATCTTGCTTAAAGAATCTCCGCTTACTACTGTATAGAAACGAGCTTCTGGCTCTGGGTTCTCTACTGTAAGTCTATCATCTACTGTTGCAATACCTGTAGAGTTTCCTACTACAAGGATTACCTTTTCTTTAGTTGCTTGATCGTTTGCACTTCCAGTAACTACAGCAACATCTCCATCTATTGAGATATCAAGGTTATCAACATCAAGACCTAAGTCATTAATTGTTTCTGCCATGTTACTTGCTGCTTTAGCGTTTGCCATTGCAATTTTTTCTTCGGCTACTGCTGCTTTTTCTGCTGCTTCTTCTGCATCTGTTTTTCCTATTCCAAAAACTTTTGCTCCTGCATTTTTAATGAATGAAAATAATCCCATAGTTATAATATTTAGTTAGTGTTTTTATTGAGTACGGAAGTTACAAAAAAGCTAGAGTTATCAATCTATTGTTATGATGACTTTAGTAAATCTCAACGTATATTAACCCTTACCTAACATTTAAGCAGATCATCTATGTTTTTGTAAAATCTCATTCACATGAGCCACTTCCCAAAAAAAAGAGAATCCTCACACTAAGTAACACTTAGGTAAGGATTCTCCAACTAAATAACCAACCAAAAATTCTTGAATCACACTACCGTGGCTAGTGCAGTGATTATTACTTTTTAAGCGCTGCTGCCTTCTTTGCGGTAAGCGCTTTTATTTCTGCTTTAATGTCTGCCGTTTTCTTACGAAGTTTCGGCGCATTTTTACTCTTTCCATCTGTTGCTGTTCTAAACTGGATATACCCTCTACCTCTAAACTGGTAAGTAGTTCCCGTATTTACTTGATACAGCTCTATCGTTTCATCATCAATAACGGTAAGGTCAAAGAACTCATTGTCTGGAAAATTATAATCTAATGTTAAAGTCTTCAAGTAGAAATCTCCAGGCACATCATTTACATCATAGATTCCATCATAATCCCAAAAGATGTTATTTGTAGATGTTCCGTTTCCATCTTCAGAACTTCTAAAGTTACCAGACTGTCCCGCAGGTAGAAACTGTAAGAAATTCTCATTATCAAATGGGTTTATTGCTCCTTCTTCACTAGTATATATTTTTTCCCAAGCTTCAAATTCTTGCAAGAAGTAGTGGATATTGTTATAGAAAACCAAGTCATAGTCAAAAGTGCTTCTTTGGTATCCTACTAGAATATAAACTGCTCCAGTTGATGGGTGAAATAACTCTATCTCATTGCTAGATAATACACGAACATCGAATGAATAATCTCCATCTAGATCATGATAAGCATCTAGCTCATAATTAAAGGTGTCATAAGCTCCCACATCAATACCAAATCCTCCACCATTCTGACCTAAACCAGATAAGTTATTGTTTGCAAAGATGGTTCCGTTTCTAAAGGATACTGTAAATGCCTTTTGTAAAAATGGTACGGTAAGATTACCAGAAGAGGCATCGATATCTACATAAAATATTTCATACTGACTCAACACTTGATTAAGTGAAGGTCCATTATTTACTTCAACATAAGGATCTACTACTACGATCTCTTCTGTATAACAAGAAGTAAATAGAGCTGCGATAAGCGCTACTGCAAATAATTTTTTGATCGTTTTCATACTGTTTGTTTTTTGATTCCCTTAACAGTATTCAAACGGCGTGCCAAAAATATAAATATCTAATTATTAGATTATTGTGTTTTAATTTCGCTTTCGCGAAAATGTTCTCAACCTCTTAAAAGTGCATTATATATAAAGTATTCACTTACGATGAGAGCGACTAACTCATAACCAAACCTCTCAAAATATTTTAAAGATTACGTCAACTCAAACAACTTCCCTGGCAATGGTCTTACCACTCCTTTAAGTTCCATTTGCAATAATATACTTGCGATTTTAAAAGTGGGTAGCTTGCAGTTGAGCTGTCTCTTATACACATCTCCGAGCCCACGAGACGGACTCCTATCTCGT
>CAJXSW010000017.1 GCA_913060645.1 uncultured Dokdonia sp.
CCTTATTTCCTTTACGCTCTTCTATTTTAGAGAATTCAAATTTATTTTCATTTATATTTTTTGATAAGTTTTTTGTTTCAATAAAATTTAAAGAATTCGATTTATCAATGTGAAAGTAATGCTCCTCATTTTCTTTGGTATCAAAAATTCTAGAGACTAGAGAATCATTGCGTTTGTATATATGCATATGATATGAATCATCCTTAGAATTAAAAAAATGAGTCCATTCTTGATTGGGAAATGATTGTGTGGAAAAACTGCTCTTTACAATTTTATCAAAATTATAGTTTTGACCGTAGCTTGTACTCACTAATAATATAAAAATTATAGACAGTAGTATTTTTATTGTTTTCATAAGTTATTTATAACAGTCTACTTCGTAAAGCAAGAGTATAAAATAGATTTTTGATAGCCAATCTACAAATAGATACTCATGCTAATTTGTGGTTTTCCTTAATATATATATATTATTTGTAAAATAAAATACATTATAGTATTAGCAGTTTTGGGGACTGTTGTTCTTCAATTACAGCTGCTGATGTATGAGTCACGCTAGGAAAAATATTTTTTGAAGTAGTCTACCTAATAGGTATATGCTGTACTGTAAAGTATGACTAGTTAATCCAGTCAAATGCTTTTATAGAAATACCGGTAAAACAATCATCGGCACAATTATTAGGTGTAAAACCGCATAATGTAAGTAAGCCATTTACTTCAGTCTGTAAGTATATCGTATTGTTCTCTTGATCTACTACGAGGTATTCGCTTGCGCAAGAATTGTATAACTCGTCTATTGTGAGCGGTGCAGCTCCTTCTTGGTTAGTTCCTAAAGCAGCTTCGTTTTCAGAATAGGTGTCTGTAATTGTTCTTTCCCCGGTCTCACCGTTTATAGTAAAAGATTGGTATACTCTAGAGACCACACTGTTATTTATCACTTTGATTTCTGTAGTGCTTCCATCACCTGTAAAGGAGATAATGTCTGTTTGATAGATGTATGATCTTCCATTGTCAGTTTTTAAACCTGTCCACTTGCTCAAACTTTCGTCATATGATAAACCAGTTTCACCATTCAAGTCTGTAAGTGTTGATAGGTTATCGATACTCGTAGTATCATCATCACTATCACAAGAGGTAAGTAAGAGTGTACAAGCTAAAAGGAGGTTTAGAAAAAGTTTCATAGTTATGTTTTTTGAATGATTATTGATGATTTATTTTGAATCTCTCATGCTTCTCAGCAGGCTCAATTTTTCCTTCGGAGTTACTACACGCGACTATATTATATATAAAATACTTACGCTTTCGCGAAAGCGTACAAGCACATAAACAACACCTAGTAGTTGATGTGCTGATTTATGCTGGCTAAGCTACAAATAGATTTTTACACTTGTTTACGGTTTTCCTTTGGGCTTGTTTTTTTTTATGTAAAATTTACATTATGATGTTGTATGCAATAAGCTTAGGCATATGGCTTTAGTCTTTGTAATTAGTGGGCTTAATAGCCTTTGAACAGTGAGTTAGTTATTCTAGGAATGTAGGATAATTATGGAGACGTCATTTTATCTCACAACCCCTTTGTAAATCAAGATAAAGGATGTATTTTTGCACTCCTTTTTGGCCACCTTTAGAAAGCTGCCAGAGAGGTATTTAAAAAAAAAACAAACCCTTTTACGGTTTCTAGGTTTATTAAGCTTTCACAGAAACGTAAAATACAAAACCCATCTATCTATAAAACGCTTGTTTTGAGGTGGATGCAAATTTTAGCAAATGGCTGAAGAAACAAAAAATCCTGAAGTTCAGGAAGACGCTGCAGTAGTAGCACCAAAAGTTGAGCTATCTCCAGCTCAAGAGAACCCAAAGAAATTTCTTGAAGATTTTAACTGGGAAAAGTACGAAGAAGGAATCGACACTGTAGATGACAAGCAACTTGAAGAGTTTGAAGCGCTAGTAGCTCAAAACTTTGTAGATACACTTGATGACGATGTAGTAGAAGGAACAGTAATTACAATTACTGATCGTGATGCAATCATTGACATTAACGCTAAGTCTGAAGGAGTAATTTCTCTTAATGAGTTCCGTTACAATCCAGATCTTAAAGTAGGTGATAAAGTAGAAGTACTTATTGACGTACGTGAAGATGCAACTGGGCAATTGATATTATCACACCGTAAGGCACGTGTTATCAAGGCTTGGGATCGCGTTAACGCAGCACATGATGAGGGAACTATCGTAAACGGATTTGTAAAAGCTCGTACTAAAGGAGGTATGATCGTAGATGTTTTCGGTATCGAAGCATTCTTACCAGGATCACAAATTGATGTAAAGCCTATCCGTGATTACGATCAGTATGTAAATAAAACAATGGAATTCAAGGTTGTAAAAATCAACCACGAGTTTAAAAACGTTGTAGTATCTCACAAAGCGCTTATCGAAGCAGATATCGAAGAGCAGAAGAAGGAGATCATCGGGCAGCTTGAAAAAGGACAAGTACTTGAAGGTGTTGTTAAAAACATTACTTCTTACGGTGTATTTGTTGATCTTGGAGGTGTTGATGGATTGGTACACATTACAGACCTTTCTTGGTCACGTATCAACCACCCGAATGAAATCGTTGAGCTTGATCAGAAACTGAATGTTGTAATCCTTGACTTTGATGAGGATAAAACACGTATCCAGTTAGGTCTTAAGCAACTTTCTAAGCATCCATGGGAGGCTTTAGGAGAAGAGCTTAAAGTAGGTGATAACGTAAAAGGTAAAGTAGTTGTAATCGCAGATTACGGTGCATTTATCGAAGTAGAAGAAGGAGTAGAAGGTCTTATCCACGTATCAGAAATGTCATGGTCTACGCACTTACGTAGCGCTCAAGACTTTGTAAAAGTAGGAGACGTAGTAGATGCTCAAATCCTTACTTTAGATCGTGAAGATCGCAAGATGAGCCTTGGTATCAAGCAATTAACGCAAGATCCATGGACAGATATTACTTCAAAATACCCTGTAGGTTCACGTCACGAAGGTATCGTACGTAACTTTACAAACTTCGGTGTGTTCTTAGAACTAGAAGAAGGTATTGATGGATTAATTTACATCTCAGATCTTTCTTGGACTAAGAAAGTGAAGCATCCATCAGAATTCTGTGAGGTAGGAGATAAACTAGAAGTAGTGGTTCTTGAGCTTGACGTAGATGGACGTAAATTATCTTTAGGTCACAAACAAATCGAAGCAAATCCTTGGGATAAGTACGAGGATGAGTTCAAAATGGGTACTACTCACAAAGCTGCAATCACAGAGATTGTAGACAAAGGAGCTACTATCGATTTTAACGAGGATATTACTGCATTTGTTCCTACACGTCACCTTGAAAAAGAAGACGGAACTAAATTAGGAAAAGGAGAAGAAGCAGAATTCCAAATTATTGAATTCAACAAAGACTTCAAGCGTGTAGTTGCTTCACATATGGTTATCCATAAAGAAGAAGAAGCTAAAATCGTTAAGCAACAAGCTAAGAAAGCTAAAACTCAATCTGATGAGTCTAAGCCTACTTTAGGTGATGCAAACGATGCTCTTGCAGCTCTTAAAAAGAAAATGGAAGGAGGAGAGTAATTCTCACCATCTAGTTTTTTATAATAAAAGCCTCTCAGGAAACTGAGAGGCTTTTTGTTGTTTACACGTGTAGTAAGTAGGTGGTAAATATGTTTCGTTAAAAGTGGTGGGTGAGTAGTTACGCTTTCGCGAAAGCGTACTTTAAAAATTTTATAAGTAAATTTATGACTTTATTACTAACTGCTCATGACGCTATTGCGCACGAATTTACCTTACTCTTATTAACAGGCTTACTACTATTTAAATCTGCTTAAGTGTGTTGCTTAATTTACTTTTGATCTAAAGAATCGATAATAGTATCGTGTTGAAATACTGGGCCGTGATATTGTAATCGCTTGCGCATCTTATATTTCCTTATGAAGTTATAAGGCTTCTTTTTTAAGTGAGATTTATCACTGTGTAAAAATGCGATAGTGGCATCTATAACTCTGCGGCTAGATTGTCCATCATGATATGGGTGAGAAAATGCAGCAAACTCCTCTATGTGCTTGATTAACTCAGGAGGATTCGTTAGTGCGCGAGTAATTTCTTTCTCAATGTCGCTTACTTCTGTTACATCTATTAGGTATGGTCCAGGCATATTATTCCTAAAGGTAACGACTAGTTTGTGTTGTAATAAAAACTCTATAATAGCAGATGTAGTATCTGCAAAAAGTATGTTTGCCTTTTTAAATAACGGTATTAAATCTGTGGTGTCATGATACACAAAATTCTCATTTTGTAATGCTTTGATTTTTGCGTGTACAGCCGGGTCCAACTTAGGGTGGAGTACAATATTAAACTTCCACTTATCTAGCTTAGATAGACGTACCAGTTCTTCTATTACCTCGTCTTTTAAGGCAATACTATAATCTTTTGTAAATGTAGAGGCAATTAATATAGTAGGCTTTTCTGTCTCATTATTTTCAATAGGAAACAGTGGGTCAACCTTTGACCAGCCAGTTTCTACTACTTCAAAATGAGGATATTTTTTTTGCTGCTTTTTAAAAGGGACTGTGCTCGACGGTCCTTGTGTACAGTATAAATCAAAGAAACCTCGAATTCTAAACTGGTCTGTTCCTTTGCGTTTATTGGCAGGAAAACCATGAAAAATCTGCACTTTAATACCTGATAAAAAATGTGCTACACTGTCTGTAGCAGTGAGCACAATATGTGGTCTGTATGCAACCGCTTCATCTATAGTGTGTAGTGCACCTTGCTCAACGAGCAGTTTTTCTTTTCCCTCATCTTGATCTGCAAACCAGCGTACGCTGTGACCTAATCTTAGTAGTTCCTGTTCTAGTGGTTTACCTATAGGAATAGAGTAGCTATATGAGATGTAAATGAGAAATTTGTAGTCCATGTTAAGATGTTAGTCTGGCAGAAATCCAGTCTTTAATATAAATAAGTAAAGCAGCATCTGCTTTTTCTAAACTCTGGAATGTGACAAATATCTTAGAAGGATCATCTATAAATTGAGCCAACTTCTTTTTTACACTCGAGGGTTTCTTGTAAGACCGAAAATAAGTTAATTGCGTGTCTTTTGTGTAGTGAAAGGTTCCTTTTTTAATTTCGAGATGCTCAGATAAGGAAGAAAGTAAAAACTGACTCTTATCCCGAAACCTAAATGAAATATTTTTTTTGAGCAAGTCCTCATGCTCGTGAAAATAATCTACTAGCGTAGATTTTCTTACACTCATAGGAGTGTGATATCTTCTCACATATTTTTTAGTACCAGCAAGCATAGCGCTTTGCTGCTGTAGCCTTTTGAAACTTGTTCTGTTGGGGTCTGGTTCCTTTCCTATAAGCTTGAGTAGCTTTTGATAGTATACTCTAAGTGTTCTATCTTCATTAAACTTCTCCCAAGAGCCGCGTAGTATGGGTATGCCATTGATAAAAAAATCTTCTGGAGACGTAGCCCTCATTAAGAAGAAATCATCATTAAAAACCACAAAATGCTCAGATAGGTTTGGGATTCTGTAGAGCATTATTTCTATAGAAATAGAGTTGAAACTAGGTAAAGCCTCTTCATAATTTTTAAAAATCACCGTGTGATCTATAATTTTTAGGTTGACACCTTGTTCTTGAGCCTTTGTAGATAAGACATCAAAATCTTGTGGTACCTGGTTGTCGGTAACGACATATATGTTTTTAATAAACGGAGCAAACTTGATAATCGATGCTATTGCAATCTGCACTTCGCCTATTGCATTGTAGCGAGTACTTTCTGCTTTTTTAGAGAAATCAATTTTAGTATCTAGATACGTATTGATTTTATGTTGCCATGTTACGTCATCACCATTTACCCATGTGATAACCGCATCTATGTTCATGTCATTAGTTTGCTCCGTTGTCATATTAAACTGCTACGTCGTACTCTCTTAAGGCATCATTAAGAGACGTCTTTTTGTTAGTGCTCTCTTTACGTTTACCTATAATTAGTGCACAAGGAACTTGGTACTCTCCTGCAGCAAATTTCTTAGTATAACTTCCAGGGATTACTACAGATCTTGCAGGTACGCGTCCTTTCATTTCTACAGGCTCATCACCAGTAACATCTATAATTTTTGTGCTCATTGTAAGTACTACGTTTGCGCCTAAAACAGCTTCTTTCTCAACGTGTACACCTTCTACAACAATACATCTAGATCCTATAAAAGCACCATCTTCTATAATTACTGGAGATGCTTGTAGTGGTTCTAGAACACCACCTATACCTACACCACCACTTAGGTGTACGTTTTTACCTATTTGTGCGCAGCTTCCTACGGTTGCCCATGTGTCTACCATAGTTCCCTCATCTACATAAGCTCCTATGTTTACATAACTAGGCATTAAGATTACCCCCTTAGAGATATAAGCTCCGTGACGTGCAACAGCGTTAGGCACTACACGAATACCACGATTTGCAAAGTCTCTCTTTAATGGAATTTTATCATGATATTCAAAGATTCCAGCTTCCAGAGTTTCCATTTTTTGGATAGGGAAATAAAGTACAACCGCCTTTTTTACCCACTCATTTACTTGCCATCCGTCTTCTGTAGGTTCTGCAACACGTAGCGTACCACGGTCTAGCATGTCTACTACCTCACGTATAGCATTTATTGTTACTGGATTAGTAAGGAGCGAGCGATCCTCCCAAGCCTCTTCGATGATGTTTCTAAGTTGTGTCATTTGATTTTTTTAAGCGCTGAGTAAGGTATGTTAACTCTTCTCAGTAATCGTTAATGGATGTTCAAAGATAAAGTTTCAAATGCTTTTTGATGGTTTCTAGTGGGGCAAAACTCAAACAAGTTAAGGCTTTCTTGTTATATATAAAACAAGTGGTCCTTGGTTGTAATGTGCATTGTGAAGCTATGTCACCACTTAGCTGGTAAAAGATAAGCTACCCTATAAATAGCTGCTTTTTGTGATTGCAAGACCTTACTAGTATGAAAGCTATTGCGATGCACGACCTTATAGCTTGTTTTTCCTTATTTTTGCACAAATTTTACAGATGGCACGCATCATTGCAATAGATTACGGAACAAAGCGCACTGGTATCGCAGTGACAGACGAGTTGCAGATGATCGCTTCAGGTCTTACAACGGTTGAAACTAAAGATATTTTTACTTTTTTAAAGAAGTATCTTTCAGAAGAGAAGGTGGAGGCTATGGTGATAGGTGAGCCTAAGCGCATGAATAATGAGGCGAGTGATGTGGAGGTAGACATTGTACGCTTTCGCGAAAGCGTAGAAAAAAAACATCCAGAGTTAACCATCATTAGACAAGATGAAAGGTTTACTTCAAAGATGGCATTCCAGACCATGTTAGACAGTGGTATCGGTAAAAAGAAAAGACAAAATAAAGCACTTGTAGATCAAATTAGTGCAACGATTATCCTTCAGGATTACCTGTATAATAAGTAGATATGATTATACCAATTGTGGCGTACGGAGATCCCGTACTTAAGAAAAAAGCAAAAAATATTACTCCGGAGTATCCTAAATTTAGCGAGCTCATTGAGAATATGTATGATACGATGTATGAAGCTCACGGCGTAGGGCTCGCAGCACCTCAAATAGGTTTACCTATACGTGTGTTTCTAGTAGATACAACACCATTTGCAGAAGATGAAAGCTATACTCCAGAAGAGCAAGAACAGCTTGCAAACTTCAAGAAAACCTTTGTAAATGCAGAGATTCTTGAAGAAGAAGGCGAGGAGTGGGCATTTTCTGAAGGTTGCTTGAGTATCCCAGGGATAAACGAAGACGTTTTTAGAAAACCTAAGGTAACTATCAGGTACCAAGATGAGAACTTTAAAGAGTACACAGAGACTTACGACGGACTTATTGCTCGAGTAATCCAGCATGAGTATGATCACATAGAAGGGGTACTTTTTACAGATAAACTATCTAGTCTTAAAAAGCGTTTAATCAAAGGAAAGCTTGTAAATATTTCAAAAGGAAAATGCAATGCAGAGTATCGCATGCGTTTTCCGGCAGCATCAAAAAAGCGCTAGTAGCGTTAAAGTGTTGTAAAGATTAACGAATCCTTGCAAACAAAATTTGTAAATATGTATGGCAAAGTGCATCTTTGCCACCCAATTTGAATAACATATGAGTTTAGATAAAGTAATTGCAATCGCTGGAAAGCCTGGAATATATGAGTTAAAGCAACAAACACGCAGTGGTTTTGTGGCAGAATCTCTAGTAGATGGTAAGAGAATTACCGTAGGTATCCGTCATAACGTAAGTGTACTTTCTGAAATTGCTATTTACACCTTAAGTGAGGAGAAGCCACTTAGAGAGGTGTTACAAGCCATAAAAGACAAGGAAAATGGAGCGCCTACTATTAATCATAAAGTCTCAAAAGATGAACTTGAAGAGTTTTTCTTTAACGTGATTCCAGATTATGATGAGGATCGTGTGTATGCTAGTGATATCAAAAAGGTAGTGCAGTGGTACAACATTTTGCAAGCAAAAGATATGCTTAACTTTGAAGCGCCAGCAGCGCCCGCAGCAGCAAGCGAAGAAGAGGAATAGTGCATAACTTTTTATAATATTAAAAAGCCTTTACAGTTTATTTGTAAAGGCTTTTTTAGTTTTAATCATAGATACGCTTTCGCGAAAATGTGATAAGCACCCACACTGTAAATAACATTAAATTAAGGTAATAGTAAATTATTGCTCCAATTACCACCACTGACTATGAATACAAGAGAGACGCAATTAAAAGCCTTTGATAGATTACTTACCATAATGGATGAGCTACGCGTGGGATGTCCTTGGGATAAAAAGCAAACCATGGAAAGCTTGCGTCACCTCACTATTGAGGAAACCTATGAGCTAGGTGATGCTATTCTTGATAATGATCTAGAAGAGGTTAAAAAGGAGCTTGGTGATCTCTTATTACACATTGTATTCTATGCCAAAATAGGAAGCGAGACCAAGGACTTTGATATCGCAGATGTTGCAAACAGTATTTCAGATAAACTTGTATCTCGCCATCCTCACATTTATGGAGATATTGATGTGGCAGATGCTAAGGAAGTAGAGCGCAACTGGGAAAAACTTAAGCTCAAAGAAGGTAAGAAGTCTGTACTAGAAGGAGTTCCAAAGGGATTGCCAGCACTTGTAAAAGCCAGCCGAATACAAGACAAAGTAGCCGGTGTAGGTTTTGACTGGGAAGAGCCACAACAAGTGTTTGAAAAAGTACAAGAAGAACTTGAGGAGCTACAGCACGAAGTAAATGAAAACAATCAAGAGAAGATTGAAGCAGAATTTGGTGATGTGCTCTTCTCAATGATTAACTACGCACGCTTCTTGAAAGTAGATCCAGAAAGCGCACTAGAGCGCACCAATAAGAAATTTATAAAACGCTTTCAATACTTAGAAGGCAAAGCAAAGGAACTTGGGAAAGATCTTTCAGACATGACACTTGCCGAAATGGATGCTTTCTGGGAAGAGGCTAAGAAGTTGTAATCGGTTTCTAATGAAATATTTTGAGAAGTAATTGATATTCAACTTCAACTTCAACTTCAACTTCAACTTCAACTTCAACTTCAACTTCAACTTCAACATAAGGGTTACTTCCCTCACTCAAACATCCAGTTCCCTCAATCTAGGTTTTTAAAAGGTGATCTCTACTATAATTTCACCTCATAATTAAAAACCAAAGGATATGAAAACACTTAGCACATTCATAATGCTGCTCCTTTTTATATTAGGAGTACAAGCGCAAGAAATAACAATTTCAGGAAACGTATCAGATGATGGCGGACCTCTTCCAGGAGCTAATGTTCTTATAAAAAACAGTGAGATAGGAGTTGTGTCCGACTTTAATGGGAACTACGAGATTAAAGCTGCTGCTACAGATACATTGGTCTTCACATACGTAGGTTTTAAATCAAAAGAGGTTTCTGTGAATTCTCAGACTACTATAAATGTCATTTTAGAATACAGTGGTGAGCTAGATGAAGTAGTAGTTACAGCCATGGGTGTAAGAAGAGAGAAGAAAGTTTTAGGATATGCTGTATCTACCGTTTCTTCAAAACTTGAAGGGAAAGTTGCTGGTATACATATTACGGATGGAAAGCCTTTATCTAGAATATCTCAGAATGATCCTGCGTATGGCCAACTAACAGCTGGTGAAATAAATGATGTAGAGAAATACGCTGAGTTTGTAAAAATCTACAACTCCGGAGAAGCAAAGGAAATCGCAAAGAAGTGGGAGTTTAATCATGATGGTAGAACTGATATCCAAGTAACTGATAATAGCGGACTGCCAATAGCAAACGTAGGTGTTGCTCTTTATAAAAATAATAACCTCTTAATGAAAGGAATGACAGATGCTTCGGGAATGAGTATGCTGCTTAAAGGAAAAAATAGTCCAACTGATACTTATTTAGTACAACTGTATTATAGTGGAAAAATAGAAGGAAAGAAAATTTCTAGAAATCAGAAACAAGTCTCTTTTACAATTAATGAGCATCAAGCTAGTAATGCTATCGACATATTATTTGCAGTAGATGCTACAGGTTCCATGGGTGATGAGATTGCATATCTCAAGTCAGAACTCAAGAATATAATGAGTAGAATAGATACGAGTGTTGAGCAGAAGAGAGTGGCGCTTACGGTATACAGAGACCATGGTGATGATTATGTAACTCGTGCAATAGATTTTAGTAGTGATGTAAATGAAGTAAAAGACTTCCTTTCGGTACAGCACGCAGCAGGTGGTGGAGATTATGAAGAAGCAGTAGAGGAGGCGCTTAAAGTATCATTGTCACAGTCATGGAACGAGAAAGCAAAAGCAAGAATACTCTTTTTAATGCTAGATGCTCCACCTCATTTTAACCAAGAAAACGTTGTCATGATTAAAAGTCAAATAGCAAAAGCAAGAGAGCAGGGTATAAAAATTATTCCAGTAGTTGCCAGTGGAGCAAATAAAGAAGTAGAGTTTTTAATGAGATCTTTTAGTGTGTCAACTAGTGGAACATATGTGTTCTTAACAGATGATAGTGGTATAGGAAATGATCATATAGAAGCCACTACAGAAAGTTTTAAAGTAGAAAAACTTAATGATTTAATGGTACGATTGATAGAGCAGTATGCAGGTGTGCAAACTGCTGTTTAAGAGTAGTGTTTTTTTGTGTATGATTAATAGCGCACTGTGTGAAGCAGTGCGCTATTTCTTTATATAGATTGTAAGTATAAATACTCTACTTTCTCCCTTGCCCATGGAGTTCTTCTTAAAAACTTTAAGCTTGACTTTATGGAAGGATCTTTTTTAAAGCAATTAATATCTACCTGTAAGCTCATTTCCTTCCAGCCATATTTTTCAACTAGAAACTCAAGTATATCTGCAAGCTTCACACCGTGCAGCGGATTGTTAGGTTGTCCTTTTTTCTCTTCCATAGGCTGCAAAGATAAAAGAAACTATTGTCTAAAAAGATTTACCGTTACCGTAGCTGCTTCTGTATTTGGAAACTTAGTACTTAAGGTTTCATCTCTTTTCATTCCAATAGCGGCAAGTGTATCATGAAATACTGGCACTTCTACAATATATTGATCAGAATATCCGTGTGTAGCATCATAAGCCGTAACCGCAGTACGCCCTATATTACGAGCAGCTACTGCTGGAGGAATACTGTGTAATTCTATAAGTAATAAACCATGTTTCCCTACATAAGGTGACCACTTGCTAAAGTGAGCCGCAAGAGATGCCTCTACGTCATTGTTTGATAATCGTTTTCCTTCATAAGAAAATGCTCCCGTTGAGGTACTCGCATGCTCAAGCTTTTTTTCTGGTGCTTTCCATACACGATTGTGGTCTAAGAAGGAGCGTACATTTAATAAATCGCCCAGCGTGATATCATACTCCTCTTGTAAATCTGTCGCTAGTCTTTCTGGATCACCTATATCTCCCCACATTACTTTTGCCCAGATTTCAGACTGTATGACGTTTTGCTTAGTAATATCTATGGCAGCCTGGTTGTAATCTGCTCCTACAAGGATGAGTGGGTATTCATCTAGATGTTTACCTCGTAGGGTATGACGCTCGATGAGGTTGTAAAGGTGAATTAAAAATGCACCATTACCACAGCCCATATCCAGAATACCCTTAGGTTGTTCATCTAGTGGTTTATTAAATATGTCTAAGATGATGGTATCTACCACTTTAAAATAAGTGGCATGTGCTCCACCACTTCCCCAGACGTTCATAGCTCTATCTACATGGCCTTCTTGTTCGCCATCGCCATGGTTTTTTGCACTCAATGCATCGCCAAAAATAAGATTATCAAGTTTGCGTAATGTTGGTATGTACGATACAGTCACTCCGTAAGAGCTTGCTCTTTTAGCAAAAAATAGTCCTTTGTCTGTAAATTGATACGTCTGTCCTTTTTTATTAAAAAGCTCAAAATACGAGAGTATGTCAAGAAGCTTTTTAAAGTTTTCTCCGTCTGCGTGAAACTCTTTAGGCTTAAAGCTGGCTTGCATAAAGTATTTATGAAAGGCACCATTCATCGATAGGTGCACAAGCGTAGGGCCTAGAATATTTCCTTCTATATGTGCAAGTATTTGTTCTTGGACTTCGCGCTCCTCCGCAGTTGAAGATAAGGTGAGACCATAGGCTTCTTTGTATTTCTCAAAAATATCTTGGAGTTTCTTAAATGGAGCAGCCTCAAATTTTCTAAAATGATAATTCTCAGAAAGCTGTTGTAATGCTGTCACATCCTCATAAAGAGGAAATAGTGCAAATGCAATAGGCGATAATTCGTTTACCTTATAAACCACTTCATTGTGCTCATTATTTACAGTTTGCTCAATCCATCCCTGTGATGCAAGTACACGCAATGCCACATTTAAATAGCCTTCGTTTACGGTAAATGTGTTACTCAAAGCAGTTAGGCTCACTTCTTTTTCTTGCAAAATAAAGTCGGTCACTCCATTTTTATATAGTGAAAACGCAGATGGCGCTGTCACAATACCATCTAGATGTCTAAAAAGGCGCTCTCTATAAGTGGTCTGTAGTGTTTTTGACACCATAATATCAGTGTGTTAGTAGTTAGATTTGTTATAAGCCTAGTAGGTCGCTAGGATTATGCGCAAATTACTTAATAATTGTTTTTTAACATCAATTTAATAGCGGCAGATTCTTATGTATTTTTACAGTAATGAATCGGACTTCAAAAATTATTTCTATTAGTGATATAGCAACGCTTAAGGAGCAGTTGTTATCGTGGTCTCAACAATATGAAGAGGTTGTCTGGCTTGATAGTAATAGCTATGAACGTCAGAATTATCCTGAGTATGAAGCCATCTTAGCAGTAGATGCTTTTACTAGTTTAAAGACAGATTATCAAGGCGCTTTTGACCAGCTGGAGGAGTATCAAAGTACGATAAAGGATTGGATATTTGGCTATTTGAGTTATGATCTTAAGAATGATACGGAGCGCCTTACTTCAAAAAATAGCGACAAGCTAGACTTTGCAGACCTTCATTTTTTTCAACCTAAAAAGTTATTCTTATTCAAAGGAAACACACTCGAGATGTTATATCTAGGTATGGTAGATGATGAGATGGAGGAGGATTTTGAGGAAATAACTGCCACCAAATCTTCTGAAACTAACTCCCAAGCGCAACCATTATCCATAAAACTTAAGATTCACAAAGAGGCTTACAAGGAAAAAGTGCGCAGCATGTTAGAGCATATTTATCGGGGAGATATTTATGAGGCAAATCTTTGTCAAGAGTTTTATGCACTAGGAAGCATCGATCCTCTAGAGATTTATAAACGCCTTAATGCGATTAGTTCGCCACCTTTTGGCACCTATCTCAAGCTCGAGGATCAGTTCTTACTTTCGGCATCTCCGGAGCGATATATTAAGAAAATAGGGAGTAAGATTGTCACACAACCCATAAAAGGAACAGCAAAACGTGGGGTAGATGAAAAGGAGGATACCGCTTTCGCGAAAGCGTTACAAGAAAACTCAAAAGAGCGTTCTGAAAATATCATGATTGTAGATTTGGTAAGAAATGACCTATCAAAAACCGCCCAAAAAGGATCTGTAATTGTAGAAGAGCTATGCGAAGTTTATCCTTTTAAACAAGTGCACCAAATGATCTCTACGGTAACATCAACGCTTAGTCTTGGTATTTCTCCGGTAGATGCGATTAGAAGTACGTTCCCAATGGGAAGCATGACAGGCGCTCCAAAGTTGAGAGCAATGCAAATTATTGAGTCACTAGAGGAGTCAAAACGTGGCTTGTATAGCGGCGCTGTAGGTTACTTTACGCCAGATGGAGATTTTGATTTTAATGTGGTCATACGTAGTATTCTATACAATGCAGAAAATGAATATATCTCATACTCCGTAGGTGGAGCCATCACGGCAGGGTCAGATCCAGATAGTGAGTATGAAGAATGCTTGCTTAAAGCAAAAGCGATGCGTGCAGTTTTAGAAGGAGATTTGTAAATTAGTGCTTTAAACGACTTATGGCAAATACATTAGAAAATATAAAAATTAAAGAAGAAAGCATATCCATTAACGATAAATACATGGATAAATTATTGCTCTTTAGTAGCCTATCTACTTCGCTGTTTCTTTTGTTATATGCTTACAAAAGTTTTAATAATAGTGATGTTGATATTCTCACTATTATCACTGGATCTTTAGGCGGCATACTTTTAATATTGAGTGTTTCAAGTATTTTTCGCAATTCATGGCAGAAAGAGATTGACCTTTCAGAGATTGACTATGTTCAAGATAAAACAGCTTTTACGGGACATAGATCTCTGATTTTAAGATTGAAGAATAAGAAAATAAAGAACTTGTACTTAGAGCCTGCTGATATCCCAGAAATGCTCACGCAATTAACACAACATAATATTCCAATTAATGCTAAGGGATAATTAAGTAACTAATTACCTTTGCATAATAGCGTGTTATTATAATAATGAAGAATATGATAAGCAATCCGTTTTCGCGAAAGCGTAATCATATTCAAAAACAACTAGCCTAAAGCCAAACTATGAGCGACGATAAAAAAATAATATTTACAATGTCTGGGGTTACAAAAACCTTTCCAGGCGCACAAACACCAGTACTTAAGAAGATATATTTAAGCTTTTTTTATGGAGCTAAAATTGGAATTTTAGGTCTTAACGGTTCGGGTAAATCTACCTTGATGAAAATCATCGCAGGATTAGATACCAACTTTCAAGGAGACGTAACTTCAGATAAAGAATTTTCTGTAGGATACCTTGAGCAAGAGCCGCAACTTGATCCAGAAAAAACAGTACTTGAGATTGTAAAAGAAGGAGCTGCCGAAACGGTTGCTATTCTTGATGAGTACAATAGGATTAACGACTCTTTTGGCCTAGAAGAAGTATATTCTGATGCCGATAAGATGGATAAGCTTATGGCACGCCAGGCTGTCTTACAAGATGAGATAGATGCACGTGGAGCATGGGAACTAGATACAAAACTAGAGATCGCAATGGATGCACTACGTACGCCTCCAGCAGATCAAAAAGTGGGTGTACTTTCTGGTGGAGAGAAGCGTCGTGTTGCTTTATGTAGATTGTTATTACAAGAACCAGATGTATTGTTACTGGATGAGCCTACTAACCACCTTGATGCAGAGTCTGTGCACTGGTTAGAGCATCACTTAGCGCAATACAAAGGAACAGTAATTGCTGTAACGCACGACCGTTACTTCCTTGATAACGTAGCAGGATGGATTCTTGAGCTAGATAGAGGAGAAGGAATTCCTTGGAAAGGGAATTACTCTTCTTGGTTAGATCAGAAGTCTAAGCGTATGGCACAAGAAAGTAAAACAGCTTCAAAACGTCAAAAAACTTTAGAGCGTGAGCTTGACTGGGTACGTCAAGGAGCAAAAGGTCGTCAGACTAAGCAAAAAGCGCGTCTACAGAACTATGACAAAATGATGAGTCAAGACCAGAAGCAAGTAGATGAAAAAGTAGAAATCTACATCCCTAACGGGCCACGTCTTGGTACGAATGTAATTGAGGCATCGGGAGTGAGTAAAGCCTTTGGTGATAAATTACTGTATGAAGATTTAAACTTCAATTTACCACAAGCTGGTATTGTAGGGGTGATAGGACCTAACGGAGCTGGTAAGACTACTATCTTTAAAATGATCATGGGTGAGGAAGCTCCAGATAAAGGAAACTTTACGGTAGGAGAGACTGCTCAAATTGCATATGTAGATCAGAGTCACAGTAACATAGATCCAGATAAAACCATCTGGCAAAACTTCTCAGACGAGCAAGAGCTTGTCATGATGGGAGGGAAGGAAGTAAATTCTAGAGCGTATTTAAGTAGATTTAACTTCTCAGGAAGTGAGCAAAATAAGAAAGTGGCAACACTATCTGGTGGTGAGCGCAACCGTTTACACCTTGCTATGACACTAAGAGAAGAAGGAAATGTACTGTTACTGGATGAGCCTACAAACGACCTTGATGTAAACACATTACGAGCGCTAGAAGAAGGACTAGAGAACTTTGCAGGATGTGCCGTAGTAATTAGTCACGACCGTTGGTTCTTAGATCGTATCTGTACACACATTCTTGCGTTTGAGGGCGATAGCCAGGTGTATTTCTTTGAAGGAGGATTCTCTGAGTATGAAGAGAATAAGAAGAAGAGATTAGGTGGAGATCTAATGCCTAAGCGTATTAAGTATAAAAAACTAGTGAGATCATAAGTACTCACAGTTAGCAACAAAAAAGCCCAATACTCGAATGAGTATTGGGCTTTTTTATTTTAATTAGGTGGTTACTTTAGGTTCTTATAGAAAGAAGAAAAATAACGCACATAATGAGAGAACGATTATTGAAACAATGAGAATAGGTTTGTTTTTTATTTCTACTTGCATCTTGGGATAATGTTAGTTATAAACTATAGATGCAAATCTATGTAAAAGGTTGCGTTTGAGAATATTAATTTTCTGTAAGAGTAATCTTAACTAAACGTTTCTTGCAGCAGCTTATTGTGATTTTTAACATCACGCTTTCGCGAAAGCATAAAAAAAACATCTCATTAATAAACGTTGCGCTAGCAATTAATCAATGAGACTCCCAAAAAAGATTGCGTTTAAGAATAGCTTATTTGTTCCATACCAGCTTCCTCTAAAGTTAGGATTATCTGCAAACATCACTATGCGTCCTCGTCCTTTAGGAGAGATTACAATAGATGCGCTCTTTTTCATAAAGTCATTGAGGTTTTTATCAGAAATATAACCGTCTATATGTGGCGTTGCCGAATACTGTGCAACAGTGTTATACTCGTTTTTGCTAGGTTGTAACCACACATTGTTATTTTTATATACAGGTAGCTTGTCATATCTGTATCCAAAAGCTAGTGGGTGGGTAAGATCTAGGTCTACTTCAAAAATAGCTCCACCTAGGCGCTCTTTCCCGCGATTAGGTCTTTGATTTACATAAGGCTTGCGCTCTTGAGTAGCTGTAGAATCTTTTTTAGCTTCTTTAGTAAGTTTTCCTGTAGCTATTTTTGATTTGATAGCCCAGCTGCTAGCTGTTCCAGAAGTAATCAATGTGTTCCCTTGTGAAACCCATGAGGTTAGATTTTCTTGAAATCGCTTTGATAAATCCCCGTAGCTTCCAGAAACCATTACTACTGTGTTGTATTTACTTAAATCTACCCTAATAAGATTGTTGCTCATCACTTTTGTAATAGGCATATGTACACGCGTATCAAGTAAATGCCATATCTCGCCAGCTTCGTACGAGCTTGTCCCATCTCCTATAATCATAAGCGCTTTAGGAGTATCCACTTTTTGAAAATTCTGACTACCTAAGTCAATTCCTTTAATGCTAAAGCCAGTATTTGCCGCATAGATAGGAACTTGGAATTGCTGTTGTCCAGATGTAATAATACGATACACTTCTTCTGTTGTTTTGTCTTGACGACTTACAGGCAGCATTAGTGTTCCGTAGTTGAAGTCATGATTACCGCTTGTTGTTTTTGCAGTAAAAGGTTTGAACGCCGTCGCCACCGTCAGACCTTCACGCTGTAAATAAGCAAGCAAAGCAGGCGCATTATAATCATCATAATCGATGAGGTATGCATATTCAGTTTTGTTTACAGCTTGAACTTGAGTGAGATTGTCTGTAGACGTAACTTCGCTACCTAAGTTCGGTGAGCTAGACAATCCCTTGTAACGCATATTGTAAAAATTACCCACAGACCATGCACTTGCGTCATAATAAACACTGTCTCTGTATGTTTTATAAGTTTCAAAAAAGGACTGCACCATTCTTTTTTGTGCTTGTTGTGTAGGTACTACATATCGTCCATCGCCTTTGTCATACAACTTAATGCGATGCTTAAGTAGCTTATCTATAAAAGCCTTGGTTCTATTTGCGTCATAAGGATCTCCAAACTCATAAGCGGCTGCTTGATCTGTTTTTGCTTTCGCGAAAGCGGACTTAAAAAAATCTTGCTGGTATTTGCGCAAAGTCCCTTTATTCTCTACTGCGGCCTTTACAGTAGCCATCCCAGAGGTGTACTGATTTCTAATGGTAAAAGGAAAACTTATAGTTCCGAAATCTGTGTCTTGAAGATGCCCGCGACTACTTGCTTGTTCAAAAAGAAGTGCTAGTGCTCCCTGAAGATCCGGATATGATGATCCATAACCAGGGTAGGTGCCATCAAAAGATTCCTTTGTAAAATAAAAACTACCTATCTCATCAAGCGCACTTGAAAAGTAAGGAGCAAAAAGGTTATTGAGGTCTTCATAGTTTTCCTTGGGCATAATAGGATCCATACTCCCAATAGGTAACATAGGCTCAAAAAAGTGACTGCTGTTTGTTCCCATCTCGTGAAAATCTGTAACTACATTTGGATACCACTCGTGATACCAATCTAGTTTACCACGGCTTTCTGGATTTATCGCAAGGAGCCAGTCACGGTTTAAGTCAAACCAGTAATGGTTAGTACGTCCGCGAGGCCACATCTCGGTATGCTCTGCGTCTATATTATCAGAAACCAGCGGAGTACCTTTATAGCTATTTGCCCACTGTGTATGGCGATCACGACCATCTGGATTTATGGTAGGATCTATAAATATGATACTGTTATTTCTATATTTTTCGATTTCGGGATGTTGTGAGGCAACGAGCGTGTATGCCGTGAGCAAAGCCGCTTCAGAGCTGGATGGCTCATTGCCATGTACATTATAACCTAGTTGTATAAAAACAGGGATATCATCATAATTAGTCGCACGTTGCTTGGTATCTACAAAGGCGAGGTGTTGCTTTTTTAGGGCAGGTAAGTTCTCTTGATTTTTGATGTTTGAGACGGTAAGCATCACAAGTTTGCGGTTTTCGTGTGTTTTTCCGTACTCGCTTATGGTTACTCTAGGTGATAATTCGGCTAGTTTTTCAAAGTAGGAGACTATCTGATCGTGGCGCGTGTGTTGCTCACCTATTTCATAACCAAGATATTGTGCCGGAGACGGGATTGCAGCGTCAAAAGGTGCGTACTTTCCTGTAAAGTACTCTTGTGCGTGTAGTTGAGGTGATAACGCTTTCGCGAAAGCGAGTACTAAAACACTTACAACTAGAATTTTGTATTTCATTTGGATTGATTTAATTCCTTAAAAATACAGAAATAAATTTTGCACAATCGGTGCCTGAAAAATATTGTTTTTGTGCTACCTTTATTTGTGCACGGTTTTTGATACCTGCTAGACTCATCAAAAAAACGCTATGCGGTACTTTTACATATTCTTGTTTATTTCATCACTTGCAGTTGCACAATCAACACCTATAAAAGGGGTAGTTATCCCACAGGTAACTTTTGATAATGCAACAAATGATTATTCTTTGTTTTTACCAGCAAATTATACGGATACAGCTACGTATCCTGTAGTTGTGATTTATGATGAACTAGGGCGAGGAGCTAGTGCGGTACAGCAGTTTTCTATAGGTGCAGGATTAACTGAGAGTATTGTGGCTAGTCCTAACTACAGGTTAAATGATACCCTTTCTGTAGCTATTAATCAAAGTAAAGAATTTATAGAAAAGCTATCTCAAACGTATTCTGTTAATAAGGATAAAATTATCTTATCTGGATATGGCAGGGATGGTCTTATTGTTACAGCACAAGCACAAGCACAAGCGGATACATCTATTTATGGAGTCATCGCAATAGGAAATGCATTTTTAGATAAAAAAAGTCTTCGTAGTAATGAGAATCTTAAAATAGCATTGCTATCTCCAGATGAAGGTAGTCAGTATTACAAGTTGAGGTCTTACAGCCGTAATTATGGGCTGAGAAAGAATCTCGTAAGTTATCACACTTATGATGGTGTAGTCTGGCCTAGTGCAGGCTACATCGCAGAAGCGCTGACTGCTATTTTGATAGATGAAACTACGAGTGATGAGAAACTTCAATCATATTATAATAGTGATATTGCTTTCGGTAAAACAATGTACCGAAAGCAAGAAGGTCTAGATGCTTATGATTTTGTATCCACGCTTAAAGACAAATATAAAAAGCGCCTTGACATCGACGAGCAAAAAGAGCTTTTGGATAACATCAAGCGACTTAAGAATTATAGATCAGATCGCGATATATATGCTATGTTCAGCTACGGAGAAGATCTCATGGCAGAGGAGTTTCAATACAATATCCGAGAGGATATGAATAATAGCTACTTTAATAATCTAGGATGGTGGAGTTACCAGATGGACGAACTTTATATACAAATAGACAGTACAGATAATGCAATGATAAAACGCAAGTCGGCTATGCGTTTAAAGAGATTTGTACAATCTGAGGTTGAATTACAGTATAAAATTTTACAGCGTAAGGATACTAAGATTGAGCAATTGTTATTTGCAAACGTATTGAGATCACTTGTAAATCCGAATAATCAGGATGCATTTATTCAATCAATATCCTTAAGTGCAAGGGAAGGCGACGTGAATGCTACATGGTTTTATCTCGAAGAACTTCTCAAAACTGGATATACAGATTATGAGGCGTTGTATAAAATTCCATACACAACCGCAGCTCGCATAAGTAAAGAGTGGAACGAAATTATAAAAGCTTACTTAGGAAAGTCTAAGTACTACTAGCGTTTTGAGCTTCTCTTAGAGCGGTTATTATTGATGGAGCATTGCTAGTGCTTACAAAAAACTCATTCATTTTATTTTTAGTTTTAATATGGAGATTGCCTCCAGTATGAGTATTATATAATGTTCCTTCAGGAGTAAACCTAATACCTATGCCCCAGTACCAAGGTATCTTTACACCCCTCGCTGTGGTGATATCTAGGTCATTAATAGCGATCTTTTTATAAAGTAGCCCTACCCCAAAACTAGCAATAGCATACTGATTTGTAATGCTAATCTCTAGCTTGTAAAATAATAAGAGGATGACAATAAAAAGAAAACAGCAAGCAATTAGCATATAGGAAACGGTATCATTATCAATCCATTGCTCGATGATGAAAAAGGCCATAAGAGCAATAGATATTGCGCATATAATCGCAATCATATAAAATGGCTGCGTCTCTTTGTAACGTAATTTTCTCATGATTGATAATGCTCGTTATTTGTAATATTGAAAATTACTGATTTTAAAACATTAACCATAATATGGTTAGCTAGTGGTAGTATTCTATATTAATAATTGATTTTCAGCGTTGTGACATACATTTTGTCACATATTGTATTTGGCTCGGTTATTGGCTGTTCATTACTATGTTGACAACTAAGTCTTAGTTTTTCAACAGTACTCATAAGTATTATTACATTTATATAAAGTGTAATTCAAAAATGTCGTTTATGGATTTTGGACAAGAAGGAAATAGTATATCGCTTACGCGCTTTGAGTCTATGTTAAAGACTAATGATGTGATATTCTTTGATGCTGAGGAGTTTGAGGATATTGCAAATCATTATATTGAAAGTGGTAAGATTGCGCTTGCGCGAAAAGCTGTCAAGCTAGGTCTAGACCAGCATCCTACGTCTTCAAATTTGAGACTCTTTAAAGCCGAACTGTTCATTTTTGAAAATAAATTTGATAAAGCAGATGCTATTCTTACAGAGCTGCACTTGCTAGACCCTCATAACGAGGAGGTTTATATTCAAAAAGCAAATATTTATAGTAAGCAGGACGACCATGAAAAGGCAATCCATCTGCTTGAACAAGCTATAGACCTTACTGACGACCCTGCAGATGTATACTCTCTCATAGGGATGGAATATTTATTTTTAGAAGACTTCCAGAATGCAAAGCTTAACTTCATGAAGTGCCTTGAAGTAGATGATCAAGATTACAGCGCATTATATAATGTGATTTATTGTTTTGATTTTCTAGAAGAGCACGAAGGAGCAATTGATTATCTAAATATGTTTTTAGATAATAATCCGTATTGTGAAGTAGCGTGGCATCAAATAGGGAAGCAATACTTTGGACTTAAGAACTATGAGAAGGCATTGTCGTCCTATGAATTTGCAATCATCAGTGATGATCGTTTTGTAGGTGCTTATCTTGAAAAAGGAAAAGTATTAGAAAAGCTAGGGCGTTATAATGAAGCGCTCGAAAATTATCAAATCACACTAGAACTAGAAGACCCTACATCATTTGCGTTACTACGTATGGGTAAATGTTATGATAAGCTAGGAAGCGATGAGCTTGCGATAAAGCACTTTGAACGTTGTGTACATGAAGATCCATTACTAGATAATGGATGGATGGCAATTACAGACTTTTATCAAAAGAGACTAGATTATCAAAAGGCACTTTTTTTTATAAATAAGGCAATAAATATTGATAGCGACAATGTGTTATACTGGAAGCGCTATGCCACTATAAATCATAAACTTAAGTTTCTAGAAGCCGCAGAAGAAGGATATCGTCGTACCTTAGAACTTGGTAACTACGAGCTTGAGACATGGTTACAGAGAAGTGATATTCTTGTGCAATTAGGAGAGCCAGAGGCCTCCATTACAAATCTCACCCAGGCAATGGAGTTTTATCCAGAAAGCGCAGAGATTGCTTTTAGACTTGCAGGTCTTAACTATAGTAATGGTAATGATATCCAAGGACGTTATTTTTTAATTAACGGTTTAAAGATAGAACCGGAATTCTCTATTATCTTAGGCGAACTATTCCCTTATGCTGCAAGTAAAAAAGAAGTGCTTGAACTAGTACAGCAGTACTTAGGTTAATACTATTCTAAAATCTTGATTAAATGTAGGTGCTTATTGTGAAAGCTAGTATTTTAGCTTGACTCGAAAAACGAACCCTATGCCGAAACCATCAGCTTCCTATTTATTTGTAATACTAAAAGGTATGGCCATGGGAGCGGCAGATGTTGTTCCAGGAGTATCTGGAGGAACTATCGCTTTTATATCTGGAATCTATCAAGAACTTATTGAAACGATTGATAAGTTAGATTTTGGTGTTCTTAAAGTGTGGAAGAAAGAAGGAATCAAAGCAGCTATCGAGCAGTATAATCTTAAATTTCTAGGAAGCCTTTTTCTTGGTGTTGCTATCAGTATCTTATCACTGGCACGCGTTTTTAAATACTTATTAGAAGTGTATCCTATAATGGTATGGTCATTCTTTTTTGGCTTAGTACTCGCTAGTATTTTGTACATAGGTAAACAAATCACTAAGTGGAATCCCACAGTAATTATAGCACTAATTCTAGGTGTAGCTGTAGCTTACTTCATAACTATTGCCGCACCATCTGAAGCACCAAATGTATGGTGGTTTTATTTCCTTTCTGGTTGTATTGCTATTATAGCAATGATACTTCCTGGAGTTTCTGGTTCATTTATATTAGTGCTGTTAGGTTCGTATGGAATGGTGCTAGGAACCATTACAGATGCTCAAGATGCTTTGTTAGCAAAGGATTGGGCACTACTTCGAGCTGCAATATTTAAAATTTTTCTTTTTGGAATGGGCTGTATTGTTGGCCTCAAATTATTTTCAAAAGTGCTCAAATGGATGTTTGAACACAAAAAGCAAATCACCTTAGCTGTACTCACTGGCTTTATGATTGGTTCGCTCAATAAAATATGGCCTTGGAAGGAAGTGCTATCTACTCGAATAGATAGACACGGAGAAGAGGTTCCTGTAGAGGCTGTAAGTATTTTACCATCTTCTTTTGATGGTGATCCTCAGGTGCTGTATGCGGTTGTATTTGCCGTAATTGGATTTGCACTAATCTTGCTACTAGAAAGAGCTGCGGTTAAAAAAAACGTATATGCAGACTGAGACTAGATCACTTTCTGATAAAGTCTGGCTAGTCCTTAAAGGGCTGGCTATGGGTGCCGCAAATAAGGTGCCTGGAGTTTCTGGAGGTGTAGTCGCATATGTAGCAGGTTTTTATGAAGAGTTTATTTACTCACTTCAAAAAGTTAATGGTAAAGCATTAAAATTGCTTTTTAGTGGTAGGTTCAATAGTTTTTGGAGATATATAAATGGGAAGTTCTTAGGACTACTCATACTAGGTATGCTCATTAGCTATTTTAGCGTATCGCTATTATTAGATATCGCCATTCGCAATTATCCTTTACTCGTTTGGAGTGCTTTTTTTGGGATGATTATAGGTTCTATTTACTACATCGCAAAGGATTTTGAAGAGTGGACTAGGCGTAACATCATGATGCTTGTTGCGGGAATTATAGTTGGAGTTGCTATAAGTCTTATGGAGCCAGCTCAAGAAAATGACAACCTGTTTTTTGTGTTTATATGTGGGATTATTGGCGTTTCTGGTATGACATTGCCAGGGCTTTCAGGCTCGTTTATCCTTATACTTCTAGGTAATTATGTGCTGCTTCTTGTAGATGCCGTAAATGCAATATTTGTGACGATGACGAGTGTTTTTGGAGGTGATTTTTCATTCATTAATGATTCAGAGCACATGCGCTTACTTACGGTACTTATCGTTTTTTCGCTTGGCTCACTTACAGGTCTAGTGACTTTATCTCACTTTTTAAGTTACTTGCTTAAGAAATTTAGATGGGCGACTAATGCTGCGATTCTAGGCTTTATTATAGGCTCTCTTGGCGTTGTTTGGCCCTGGAAACTAGAGGTTTTTAAAAGAAATGAAATAGGAGAGATAGCGATAGATAGAAACGGCAGCCCCATATTAGATAATTACGATCGCTACATGCCTACAGATATTAATATGGAAAATGTGCTCGCGGTATTTTTTATTCTCACCGGTATTTTTATGGTCGTGGCATTAGGTAAATATGGAACAAGAACAAGAGCTCGTGGATAAATACGGATTAATAGGAAAAGATATAGGATACTCATTTTCTAGAGGGTATTTTAAAAATAAGTTTGATAAGCTTGAGATAGCGGCAACATATGTGAATTTTGATGTTCCCGAGAAAGAGGCTTTAAAAGATCTTTTTTCTCCCGCTTACGCGAAAGGATATAATGTAACCATCCCATACAAACAGGATGTTATACCACTAGTGGATAATCTTAATGTAGATGCCGAAGCTATTGGAGCTGTAAACACCATAAAAGTTGAAAGCGACGGAACGTTAACTGGCTACAATACTGACTTTATCGGTTTTAGAGATACATTGTTAGAGCACTTTGGAGACTCTCTTTTTGTAGATTTTGGCACGCCAAGCTTTAAAAGTAGAGATTTAAAATGCCTTATTTTAGGAACAGGAGGAGCATCAAAGGCGGTACACTATGCAATGAAACAGCTAGGTGTTCAATGTGTTTTTGTTTCGCGAAAGCGTAACAAATCAACAATAACCTACGAAGATTTAGATAGAGAACTCATCGAGAGCCAGACTTTTATAGTGAATACAACTCCGCTAGGCACCTATCCGGATGTAGAGGAATCTCCAGATATTCCATATTTATTTTTAAATGAAGCACATGTTGCATTTGACTTGATTTATAATCCGGCAGAGTCTTCTTTTTTACGATATGCAGGCAAGCAAGGAGCGACCATAATTAATGGTTTGCGCATGCTAGAATTGCAAGCAGAGGCCTCATGGTCAATATGGAACAGCTAGAAAGCTGCATTATGCCCATATGTGCCAGCTAAATAGTATATTTACCTATATTCAAATAGAACCCTAACATTGAAAGAAATGTCTGAAGAGAAGAAACCCCAAGATCCAAGTATTGAAGAGCATCTAGAAGAAACGGCTCCTGCCGCAGATCGCACGATGAATGCAGAAATAGAAGCGCTCGCTGCCGAGGCTAACGATACTGAGCTATCTACAGAGAAAGTAAGTGAAAACGCTGCTGCCACAACAGAAGCAGCACCTGCAGAAACTACAGCAGTTACTGAGGAGGCGCCTGTAGAAAAAAAGGAAGTACCAAAAAAAGATTATACCGTTCTTTCAAAAGAGGAGTTAATTGCAGAGCTGCAATTACTGATCAAAAATGAAAGAGTTACAGATATAAAAGATCAGGTAGAAGAAATTAATACCTTGATTAATGCTCAGTTTGACGCAGCGCAAGAGGAGGCTAAACAAGCATTTCTTGCCGAAGGTGGAAATATCATTGATTTTAGATTTTTCTCTCCGCTCAAAAAAGAATTTAATGAGGTGTATTACGAGTACCGTAATAAGCGTCAGGAATTTTATGAGCGCAAACGTAAAGATCAAAATGCAAACCTTAGAGAACGTCAGGACTTAATAGAAGAGGTAAAGGCATTGCGCAATGAACTAGGAGGTGCAGAGAGTGTAAACACTACGTTCAATAAATTTAAGGATATCCAAGAACGCTGGAATAATGCAGGTAACATCCCAAGAGATCGTTACAATCTGGTATGGAACGATTACTACTTCCATATTGATGCATTTTATGAGTTGTTGCACTTAAACCGTGATTTCCGCGATAAGCACTTTAAAGAAAATCTTGATAAGAAATTACTTCTTATAGAAAGAGCAGAAGAGCTAGGAGCAGAGCCTAATATCAATAAAGCCTTTAAAGAATTACAATTACTACACCGCATGTGGAAAGAGGAGATAGGTCCTGTTGCACGTGAGTATAGTGATGAGATCTGGGACAAATTTAGCGTGGCAACAAAGAAAATTCATGATGCACGTGATGAGAAACAGAAGGAAGTAGAGGCTGTATGGGTTCAAAATCTTGAACAGAAAAATGAAATCATTGCAAAAATAAAAGAGGTAGCTCAAGATGATATCAAGGCGCACAAAACGGTGCAAGATAAAATCAAAAAAGTAGAAGCCTTACGTGATGAATTCTTTAAGGCTGGTAAAGTCCCTAAAGAGAATAACGAGGAGACATGGGCTTCTTTTAAAGAAGCAACAAAATTATTCAACCACAAGAAGAATGATTTTTACAAATCTCAAAAGAAAGAGCAATACGATAACCTTGCAAAGAAACAAGCACTTGTGAAAATAGCACAAGAGCACAAGGATAGTGATGACATTCCTGGAACATTAGATGTGATGAAACGCATCCAAGCAGACTGGAAAAAAGTAGGTCACGTACCACGTAAGGATAGCGATAAGATCTGGAAAGAATTTAAAGAAGCGTGTAATCACTTCTTTGATAGAATGAAGGATTCTAAGAAGCAAGCAAATGCTGGTGAGCAAGAAAACCTGGAAAAGAAGCAAGCTTTAATGAAAACTATTAAGGATGCAAAGATGACAGGTGATCGCACCGCAGATCTTGCAGCTATAAAAGATTTTATAGAAGATTGGAAAGCTATAGGTCGCGTTCCTTATGCAAAGAAGAATATAGATCAAGACTTTAATAAAGTTCTTGATGGTCTTTTCAAGCAACTGGATATAGATAAGAAAGAAGCAGAGCTTATCAAGTATGAAAACCGTATGAGTATTATGGTTGACGATGAAGCAGCTATTGAGAGAGAGCGTTTCTTTATCCGTAAGAAGATTGATGAGGTAAAAGCAGAGATTAATCAGCTAGAGAATAATCTAGGCTTTTTCCAACACGTGGCAGATGATAACCCTATGGTTGCAGAGGTTCATAAGAACATTGCACGTCATAAGGAAGATTTGAATATGTGGAAATCTAAGTTACGTAAACTCAGAATGGCAATTACAGAAAGCCAGAAAGTAGAGGAGGAAGAAACCACTACAACTGAGGAGACAGAAGATACATCAGATTCATAACTGTAACATTTTGTGTAGTGTGTCGTCTTTATAGTATCAATCAATCATTAAAAATCGACATTATGAAAACTCAAGTTCACACAACACAGTTACAAGACCCAAGGCAAGGAAGAAACTTAATTTTAGGAGTATATGTAATATTCTCCACATTCTTAATAGCTTCTTATACGCTAGTGCAGTATTTCTCTATGTAGAGAAAATGAAAAAAAACACAACGCAAGTTGTGTTTTTTTTGCGCATAACTCAACGTCTTGCCATACCTATAAATCACAAAATCCGCTCCCAATTATGGAAGCGGATTTTACTTTTTCATAGCAGATTTTATCTATGTTACTTAAACTAAGTATCAAGACACTATATATGTCGGTTGTTTATAAGAGACCTTACAAAAATGTATCTTTGAGTATAAAATAAATTATTATGATGCGCATTCTATTATTTCTCTTTGTGGTTACTGCAACAACCTTAAGCTGTGATGGTCAGAAAAAGAAGGAATCACCTTCTAACACGATTACAACAAACTATTACTTTATTCGTCACGCAGAAAAAGATTTGAGTGATCCTAGTAATCGTAATCCAGACCTGACAATAGAAGGAGAAGAAAGAGCAGAGCGATGGAAGGCTTATTTCTCAGATAAGGATATCGATGCTGTGTACTCAACAGACTATATACGTACAATGCGCACTGCAGAACCTACTGCTGTGGCAAATAATGTTGAGATACAATCCTATAATCCTTCGGAGCTATTTTCAGAAGATTTTAAACTTGATACTGCAGGTAAAAATATTGTAGTGGTAGGGCATAGCAACACCACTCCTAATTTTGCAAATGCTGCATTAGGTGAAAACTCTTTTAAAGATATTGATGAGTCTGAGTATTTCCATCTTTACCACGTACAACTTGTTGTAAATGATGAAACGGGAGAGATAATCGATAGAAAAAATATCTCAACGGTAGTAGACTAGCAATTATCAGGACAGATAGTTACAGTGATATTCTCAAGCTCAATCTTACTTAAAAGATTGAGCTTGTTGTTTTCAAAGAGATTATCAAGCGTGGTAAGCGCAGGAAATTGCTCTTCTGGTTTGTAATTGCGATAATCTACAAAGCGTATTCCTTCTATGATACGTTCATTGTAAGCTTCTCTAAAACGCGTGCCACCTTCAGAAGTTTGATAATTATAAGCAAGATAATTTACGTTGTAATTCTCTTTGTGAATCCAATACATGTACTCATCTTGAAAATCTTCACCACCACCTTCTTGTGCAAATGCTACTTTAATACGGTAATAAGACTCGCCTTTTACGGTAACTTCATCCACTAGATTTTTTCTTACTGCTGGATCATTTAACCCATATGGAAGTACAGAAAAGTAATGAACAGAGTTAACGCTATTTGCATAACGATTTTTCATGCTATCTGCTACTGGGATAGGTGCGCTTTCGCGAAAGCGTACAAATTCTCCATTATCTTTTATAACGTCTTGTTGTACCTGACATTCAGCATCCGTACAACGTTCTAAGGTGCGTAAACCTTCATTGCGAGTGGCTCTATAGTAGAAATCTCTAAACTTGAAATGAATACTAGCATGTTCAATTTGAGACCCACCAGAAGCTGCTATGGCCTTATCTACAATCTCTTGTGCAGTGGGTGTTTTTTGAGAACAACTTGTGATAATGAATAATAAGATAATCGCCGAAAGAAATCGAAACATATAAAGGGTTTTCTGAGTGGTGTGGTCGTTAGCAATAATTACTTCTTACAATGGCTTGTGTTAAGGCTACAAAAATACAATCTCTTTGTTGTTAAAAATAAGACTAGGAGTCAAGAGATGATTTTTTTGATTTGAAGATTAATTTCAGGTTAGATTTCTTTTCAACTTTGTACATTTGTTATAATGTCAAATACGGTTAACATAAAGAATAGAAGGGCGCGCTTTGAGTATGAATTACTCGATAAGCTCGTTGCTGGAATCGTACTTGCGGGTACAGAGATTAAAGCAATACGAGAAGGTAAAGCCTCCATCGCAGAGAGTTTTTGTGAGTTTAATGATCATGGAGAAATGTTTGTGATTAATATGACGGTGCAAGAATATTCTCATGCTACCTATTTTAATCACCAGCCTAAAAATCAACGTAAATTATTACTCAACAAACGCGAACTCAAAAAATGGGAGCGTGAGGTAAATAAATCAGGTCTTACTATTGTACCACTACGTTTATTTACAAACGAAAAAGGATTTGCAAAGCTTGAAATTGCACTTGCAAAAGGAAAGAAAACCTACGACAAACGAGAAACTATAAAAGATCGAGATAACAAGAAAAACTTAGATCGCATCAAGAAGTCTTTTAATAATTAAAACTCATTTTCTCAGTTTAACATTTTGTTAGGCAACTATTTATAATTTTATAACGTCTTTTATAGAGTACTATACTCTATGCGTTTAAGATTACTTCTACTTTTATTATTTATCACCATCCAAGTTGTTGCACAGTTTCCTATGTCTATGCAAGGACAGGTTACTCTTGAAGATAAAGTTCTAGAGTCTGCTCACGTGACTAATCTCAACTCACAGGGGAGTACCACTACAGATAATAACGGAATATTCTGGCTACAAGTAGATGTGGGTGATGTATTACTTGTATCCCATGTTTCGGCCAAAGAGAAATTTGTTATCATACACAAGCAGCTTGCAAATGAACCTTTGTTATCTATTTCATTAGAAGAACAAAGAAATGAGCTAGATGAAGTGATCATAAAGGAACAGCCAGATATAACAGTACAAAGCGTAGGTATTATACAGGGAGAACGAAAAATTCCAACTGCAAATGAACGTAGGTTACATACAGCAGGAGATTTTAAACCTATTCATCTACTTAGTTTATTAGGTGGCAGTCTACAAGTAGACCCTATAATTAATGCTATTACTGGCCGTACTAAAAGGCTTAAACGTTATGTAGAAATAGATAAGAAAATCGCCGTTTATGAAAGTCTATATGAATATCATGCCTATTTTATAAAAGATAGGTTTGATATAGACGATACCGAGGTTAAGCGATTTTTTAACGAGCTGGTGAACCACCCAAACATCACAGCATTACTTAAGAAAGATAATGAAGACCAGATTCGTATATGGCTTTGTGCTCAGTATCTTATCTTTAGTAATTCATAATTTTCCATTTTCTAAGACAATCACATGCGTACATACTTTTCTTTAGTTTTTATACTGCTCTTTTCCTTTGTTACAGCTGCACAGATTACAGGTACTGTAGTAAGTAAAGAAGGTGAGGCGCTTCCATTTGTAAATGTGTTTATAGAAAATACTAACCGAGGTACTACCACAAATGGTGATGGGCAATACGCTCTAGAATTACTGGCAATAGATCAAGGAGAAACATTAAATGTCACCTTTCAGTTTCTAGGCTATGCAACGGTTATAAAGGAAGTGGAGGTAAATTCTGAAGAAATGACAGTTTCTGTTGTAATGGAAGAATCTTCTACATCCCTAGATGAAGTAATCGTGCAAGCTGGTATAAATCCTGCAGATCACATTATACAAGGAGCAATATCCTCAAGAAAAAAGAATTTACGCAATATAGGAGAATATACTGCTGCCTTTTACTCTAGAGGGCTGTGGCAGGTAAAAGATGCACCAGATAAAATTTTAGGGCAAGAAGTAGGAGATCTAGGCGGTGGTCTGGACTCTACACGTACAGGTATCATATATCTAAGTGAGACTATTTCAAATATTAAATATCAGCGGCCAGATAATTTTAGCGAGGTAATCGTAGCGAGTAAAGTAAGTGGAGATGATAACGGTTTTAGCTTTAATACTGCGAGCGATGCAAATTTCTCTTTTTATGAAAATACCCTAGATCTCAATACGCAGATCATTTCTCCTATCGCTAGTAATGCATTCTCTTACTACAAGTATAATCTTGAAGGAACGTTTTTTGAAAACGACCAACTCATCAATAAAATAACGGTAACACCACGTAGAGAAAACGACCGCGTATTTACTGGAACCATCTATATTGTAGAAGATTCATGGCAACTTTATGGCGTAGATTTACAAACGGATGGTAGTGCGATTCAAGTGCCATTTATTGAAAATCTCAACTTTAAGCAGAATTTTAAATATGAATCCTCACTTAGTCAGTGGGTGAAAATCTCACAAGTCATAGACTTTAGCTTTGGTTTTTTAGGACTTAAAGGTGATGGTAGATTTACAGCAGCTTATTCTGATTATGAGTTTGCTCCTCAGTTTACGAAGGACTCTTTTTCGGCAGAGATTTTGTCTTTTGCAGATGAGGCAAATAAAAAAGATAGTGTGTTTTGGGAACGCAGCCGTCCAGTACCGCTAACCTCACTTGAGATAGATGACTACGTAAAGAAAGATAGCATACAGGTTATAAGAAAATCAAAGAAGTACCTAGATTCTATAGATGACCGAGGCAATCGATTTAAGATTACTTCGCCCATCTTTGGATATTCTTATACAGATACTTATAATAAATGGCGATTTGGAATCACGCCACCTATCCAGAATATTCAGTTTAATACCGTTCAAGGTTGGAACGGAACCATGCAGGCAACTTAATCTAGTTGGAGTGATGAAGATTATAGTAAATCTCTTTCCGCTTTCGCGAAAGCGAACTACGGATTCTCAGAAGATCGTTTGCGTTACACATTAGGATTTACTAGGCGTTTTAATCGTACTAATAGAGCCACTATAAGCGCTACGGGAGGAGTTGATATTTTACAAGTAAATAATGCAGACCCTGTACGCCCTATTATAAATTCATACCTCACATTAACTCAAGAAAAGAACTTTGCAAAATATTACGAAAAGGAATTTGCACAACTATACTATGGACAAGAAATAGTGAATGGCTTGCGGGCAAACGCCATTATTGCTTACGAGCAGCGTAATCCTGTTTTCAACACTACAGATCAAACATTCTTCCCGAAAGATGATCGTGAGTATACCAGTAATAATCCGCTCAATTCTTTTGATACTGAGAACGGAGCTTTTGAAGCGCACTCCATCGGGAAGTTGCTTCTAAGTGCAACGGCAAATTTTGGTCAGAAATATTACAGCTATCCTAGTGGGAAATTTAATGTTACTTCAGAAAAATATCCATCACTTACCTTAGTGTATGAAAAAGGTTTTGGAGCTTCTAGATCAGATTATAACTTTGACCAACTACGCGTTGTCGCTCAACAAGAGTTTAATGTGAGTAATAAGGGTAGAATGTCTTATGATGTGCGCGCTGGGACCTTCTTAGGCACTGCAAAAGGTGTGAGTTTTATAGATAGACAGCATTTTAATGGTAATCGCTCGCTCTTTTTTGAGCCATCACGCCTCAATCGATTTAATGTCTTACCTTATTATGAACGTAGTACAAACCAAGGGTATGTAGAAGGGCATGTTGAGCATAATTTTAGAGGTTGGGTACTAGGAAAGATACCGCTAGTAAATAAACTTAATTTTAATCTTATTGCAGGTGCACACGTGCTTAGCACAAATGAAAGCTCGTTTTATAGAGAATTTACCGTAGGAATAGGAAATGTAGGTTGGGGTAAATTTAGGCTATTACGTTTTGACTATGTGTATGGACAAGGAGCACTAGGAGGCAGTGATGGTGCGTTTTTAATAGGGTTGAGTTTGTAAAATTCTTTTAGTAACCTTTTTTATAACTTTCTTTTTCTTTTAGAAATAGTACTGTGTCACCTGAATCAATTTTAAATTTGGTTTTGATGGTATGTCTATCTTGTATCTCTTGTCTATAAACTACAAAGTGTAGATGTGGCCCATCGCTATAGCCTACATTACCACTGTATCCTATTAGTTCTCCTTGCTTTACTACGGTGCCTTCCTGGAGAGTAGATCCTTTAAATTTTAGGTGTGCATAATCTGCAAATGTACCATCATCGTGATAGATGGTTATTTTATTATTGAACTGTTGGCATTCTGGCTTAAAACAAGTTTTATTGTTATTTACAATGACCGTAGTAACAATGCCTCCTCTCGCCGCAGTGATAGACGTCCCTATGGGCATGGTAAAGTCTAATGAATTCTCATTTTGATGCGTTTGCTTCCCATTGTAACCTTGAAATAAAAGATACTCCTCACCTTTTTTAAATGGTAGGTCATATATGTGATTTTCATCATATAACGTTTTATGGTGATTACCTTTATTAAAAAAGGTTTTGTAAGAGTATTTATAGGCTTTTACTTTATTTATTATGGCTAGTGAATTAGTGAGTTGTCTTTTTGAGTGAGCTGGAATAACATAAACAGTACCGTTTTTATCTTTACTTTTTAAATTAGTAAGGTCAAAATTTATTTTGATGCTTATCGGGTATGGTTCATTATTATCTACAAAAAAGTCATATCCATTTGCTATGGATTCTCCATAAGCTTTTATATCAAACTGTTCACTTTGAGCAGATGTAGACATGACTGCGCAAATTAGGGCAAGTAATAAAGTTGTTCTTTTCATTATTTGATCTTTTAAGATTACTCAGGAAACACAACACTTTCATACGCCCCAAAGTCTGAATTACTCGTGCGGCTCGTGCCTATAATATCTATCGGGAATTGGTTTGAAGCACTTTGAAGTCCGAGGCCGTTGCTTGCTGTGTTTTCTCCTATTTGGAGCATGTTTTCTGTTGGCTCAAAGAAATCTGGATCTCCACCTTTTATAATGTCTTGATAGAGGCTTACGTTTGTAAAATCAAATAACGGATTTTCATTAAAATCTCCAAAATCATCATCAAAACGAATCTGAGTATTTGTAAACTTGAAGTTAAACGGAGCGCCGTCATCTTTATTAAAACCTAGCTCCTCATCCTGATTACCGTATATAATACAATTTGTAAAATTAGCTTGAGCAAGTTCGCCTACTTCAAGAGTGTCGCCACTTAGTAGGGTATTGTCTATAAATACTGCGGGCGTATTTCTGAAACTTTGCGTCCAGTAATTTGCAAAGGTGCTATGCGTGAAATTGTAGCTACCGCCTAGTTGTATAAGCATAGCAAACTGGCCACAGTTATTAATCACAGTATTAGAAGTCTCCACAGCCGAAAATCTATTGAGTAACCCCACAGCAGATGCATTGTAGATCTGAGTGTTGCTAAGTGTTAAACCTGGGGTAGCTGAGTTGTTAGCACTAGATTCATTAAGAATTCCTACCGTGGCATTTTTAATAGTTGCATGATTGATGGTATTGTTTACACTACCTTCTGTAAGTAAGATAGTTCCCCATTGACCTGGAACTTTAGAAAAAACAGTCTCAAGTCTATCGCTTTCAAAAATTACTTCATTTTCTAGAAGTACGCTATCTGTGCTTAATAATCCGTTTACTTGTAGCGATGCATTATCTGCAATGAGTAAGCCGCTATCTGCATGGAAGTGAATGCGTGCGCCAGCTTCTATGTTGAGCGTTTTAGCGTCAATTCCGCTAGGATCTCCTACAGCCATATATCCATAAATTACATAAGGCTTATCATTTGTAAAAGTAAGCTCATCATCCATGAGATAGCGTCCTTCTAGCGAAGTTTCTACATTATTTACGGTAAGTGTTTCTACTATTCCAGTAGCTCCATCACGTTCTGGAAAAAGAAATATAGCATCTTTAACCAAGGTTACAAGATCTACTTGTTGCATTGTTCCTGTGCTATTAAACTCTATAATATCTGTCTCTTATACACATCTGACGCTGCCGACGAAGAGGATAGTGTA
>CAJXSW010000018.1 GCA_913060645.1 uncultured Dokdonia sp.
ATTTTAAAAAATAAAAGATCTTAAAAAGAGAATTACTTTTGAATGACTAAGATTGTTGTTATCACGCTTTCGCGAAAGCGAAACAAAGCCACACATAGATGATAATAAGTTTTAAAACCTTTAGTTTTGCACCATGCTTGTATCTGCTGTGATTCCATGTTATAATGCACAATCTACCATAGTTAGAGCTGTTGATAGTTTATTACATCAAAGCATTGCTATAGATGAGATTATAGTTGTAAATGACGGTTCTGAAGATAATTCTCTTCAAGTGTTACAAAACATAGCAAAAGAGAACGAAAAAATTAAAATACTTAACCAAGAAAATAAAGGTGTTTCAAAAGCAAGAAATGTTGCGATTAATGAAGCTCGCGGCAAATTTATATTGACGCTTGACGCAGATGATTATTTTGAACCTACATTTCTAGAAAAGGCAATTTTGAAGTTTGCTGAAGATGCAAATTATGGTGCCGTGATGTGTGGATATGTAAGAATTATTGATAACAAGAAAGTATTACCCTATATCCCCAGTGAAATTTCTTTAAAGTCCTGTCTATTTAATAATGGCGCACTTTCCTGTCTTTTGTTTAAAAAGAAAGCAATAATTGAGGCTGGAGGTTACGATGAGAAAATGGTAGAAGGGTATGAAGACTGGGATCTTAACATTAGAATCTTAAAGGCTGGATTTACCTTTGGGATTCTACGAGAAGTACTTTTTAATTATGTAGATACTCCAGGTTCAAGAACCTATACAGCTACTCCTAATGATATGGAGCTAAGGATGTATATGTATTATAAATATAAGGATCTCTACCAGAAAAACGCTTCATATATTTACCAGCAATTAATAAGTCAAAACATACAATTAAGACGTCGCCAGAAAAAGGTAAAGCAATCAATGTCTTTTAAGCTAGGAGATAAAATAATAGATAGTTTGAGAGTTGTGAAGCATATTTTAAACTTTAAAAGACAGTAACCGTTATGATATCAATAATAATAGCGACCTATAATAGAGCTCCTTATATACTCGAAACCTTACAATCTATTGCACAGCAAACGTATGAGAACTTTGAGTGCATTATTGTAGATGATGGATCTACAGATAATACAAATGAGATTGTAGCTTCTATCGTCGAAAATGATAAAAGGTTTACTTATACACTAAGGCCAGAGACACAAAAAAAAGGTGCAAATCATTCTAGAAATTATGGGTTTACACTTTCAAAGGGTGATTACGTAAAGTTTTTTGATAGTGATGACGTAATGTTACCCACTCATCTTGAAGTAAGTATTAATACCCTAGAAAAGAGTCAATATGATTTTGTAGTAGCAGACTGTATAAATTTTGATACTAAAGGACTTTTAGAAAGACCTTACAATATAGATCGTAAAAATTCACCTATATCTGCTCTACGATATGCGCAGTTTAAAACAGCCTGGATAACAAATGATTTATTAGTAAAAAGAGAATTTGCAAATAAACTAAAGTTTGAGGGAGATATTAGAGATCAAGCGAGTGAATACCAGTATAATATAAGGTTACTTTTGCTTACTACTAATGGTTTTTTAATAGATAAGATTCTTACACATAGAAGAATACACGATGATGGATTTGTAGTAAAAGCAAAAAAAGATATGTTGCGCTTTGACATAATGAATGCAGAGCTCTACTACATTACTGCAAAGTATGTTAAAGATCTTGCTCCGGAAGCGCTATTGAGATGGTTATTATCAAGTCACGTATTATTAACTTATAAAGTAGCAACTCAGAAAGTATTTCCGGAAAATGTTATAGGTGCAACACTGTTTTTAGCGAGAATAAATGGTATAAGCGGATTGATGTATCCGCTATCTATTATTTCTGGCTATATTACAGGAAAAGGTTACAAATTAGCTAAGATCGCGAGAGAACAAAGAAAAAATTTGATATTACGCTTTCGCGAAAGCGTAAAACTAGTTTAATGAAAATTTTATTAAAATAAAACCTGTAGTGTAACTTCTTCATAAAGTAAGTTGTTCTAGCAAAAATATACTTTACCTATTTTTATAATATATGGCAGAAGAAGTAAGTAATGAAGTAACAGTTGTTATACCTTGTTATAATGATGGTGTCTATATAATAGAGGCACTACAATCAGTGTTTGCACAAACCATATTGCCTAATAAAATCTATATAGTAGATGATGGTTCTAACACTGAAACAAAGGGAGTTTTAAGAAAAATAAACAATGATCGAGTAGAAATTTTATACCAACAAAATCAAGGTGTATGTACAGCGAGAAATTATGGAATAAATAAAGCTACGACTAAGTATATACTTACCCTAGATGCTGACGATAGTTTTGAAAACACATTTATAGGGAAATCTGTTAATATTCTTGATAATAATACTGAGGTAGGTGTAGTATGTTGTTTTTATAAAGAGTTTGGAGAAGGAGTAGTAAATAAAGACATTATAAAGCCACAAGGTCGCACAGTTACTGATTTTCTTACAAAAAACAATGGTGTTGCTTCTGCTTTATTTAGAAAGGAGTGCTGGGTGGAAGTGGGAGGATATGACACACAATTTGAAAATGGATATGAAGACTGGGATTTTTGGTTATCAATCTTGAGAAATTCTTGGAAAATGGAAATTATAAAAGAATCACTTTTTAATTACCGCAAAAAAAAATCTTCAAGGGATACAACTGCCATAGCCTTGTATGATGAGGAATTGAGAATGAAAATTTTTAAAAAGCATAAAGACTTATATACCGAAAATTTAGACTTCATTTTACAGCAAATGATTTATAAAAATAATATTGCCCAAAACCAATTAGAAAAACTTCAAAAAGGAAGGGAGTACAGGTTAGGACATAGTCTATTTTTACCTATAAAATTTTTAAAACAACTTGTAAGTGCAAAGTGATGACTATACCTCAGGTTTCCATAATCGTTCCTTGCTATAAACAAGCTGATTATCTTCAAGAGAGTTTGCAATCTGTTTTAGATCAAATTTTTGATGCTTGGGAATGTATCATAGTAAATGATGGAAGTCCAGACAGTACTGAAAATGTGGCTCAAAAGTGGTGTACAAAAGATGCAAGGTTTAAGTACATAAAAAAAACTAATGGTGGTCTATCTAGCGCTCGTAATGCTGGTATAGAGATAAGTCGTGGAGAATTTATCCTTCCGCTAGATGCAGATGATGTTTTACATAAAGCGTTATTAAGTACACTTGTCCCAGTTCTTGAAACTAATGATGATGTGGCTGTAGTTTCCTGTTATAGTAAGTTTTTTGATGGAACAATAAGTAATATCGTTAATGAGCTAAAACCTAAAGGAGAGAGTTATAAACACTTACTTTATGTAAATCAACTAGTTGCTACATCGTTATACCGGAAGAGCCTCTGGAAAGCAGTGGGAGGCTATGATGAGTCTATGAAAAAAGGATTTGAAGATTGGGAGTTTTGGATTGCAATCACAAAATCTGGGTGGAAATATAAAATAATTCCTGAATATTTATTTTACTATAGGAAAGCAAAGAAGTCTATGCTTGTAGATACAATTAATAATCACACAGAAATTGTAAAACAGTACATTATCACTAAGCATAAAGAACTTTATATTGAAGATTTTGAAAACTGTGTAGAAGTTTTTACTTACCACCTTAAGATAAGCAGGGCAAAAGAGAAACGCTTACAAAATAGTATAGAGTATAAGCTAGGAAAAGTTTTACTAGAGCCTTTTAGGTTGTTGGGGCTTTTAAAGACTAAAAATAAAGGGTAATTACTATGAAAATTTCTGTTGTAATAAGAAATAAGAATCAAGAGACCGCCCTAACGTTTTTACTCAAAAATCTAGTAGCTAGATATGCAGAGGATGTTGATGAAATAGTTGTTATTGATAACCTCTCTACAGATAATAGTAAACAAGTTGCAGAAAACTATGGCTGTCGTTTTGAGAGTATTGAGCATTTCTCTTATGGCGGTAGTGCAAACTTTGCGGCTAGTAAAGCAAGCCATCCTATTGTTGTAATCTTTAGTGCTCATTCATACCCAGTAAGTCACGACTTTTTTAAACTTATTAAAGAACGCTTTAAAAATAATGATAAGCTCGCAGGGCTTCGTTGTTTACATAGTTCTAGCGATTATAGAAGCTATATAAACGAGGTAAGTGCGAATGAGGATCCTAATAAAGCAGGCCTCATTTTTTCTGGATCTGCCTTTAGAAAGTCTGTTTCGGAAATTATTTCTTTTAATGAAAACGTAGCCACTTTTGAAGATAAAGAGTGGTCTACCCGAGTTCTAAAAGCAGGGTATGAGATTGACTTTGTTCCATCCATATTCCACTATGAAATAAAAAGAACTAAAAAGCAACTCTATTTTAGATTTAAAAATGATTTAATAGGTAATTATCAGCTGTGGCATCAAGATGTTAGTTTCTTATCTGCTACAAAGGGATTTATTGCAACGAGTTTTAGGCTTAAAGTAGGGCTGTTAGTTGATCTTTGGTATACTCTTAGGCGTTATATCCATACTATTAAGTTTATAATTATTAAACCTAAAAAATTTTAGTTTGCAAAACCATCTTAGCTCTTGTCGAGAAAATAATTTTGATTTTTTACGGTTTTTGTTTGCTGTATTTGTGATTATTACGCATTCATATGCATTGTCTGGCTTAGAAAGTCAGCAAGATTTATTACAACAAATTACTAATAATCAAGTTAGTTTTTCTAGTATAGGTTTGAGTGGTTTTTTTGTAATAAGTGGGTATTTTATCTTTAAAAGTTTTGAACGAAGTAGTCACTTTTATGAGTATTTAAAAAAACGAGTTTTAAGAGTTTTTCCGGCTTTACTAGTAGTGCTACTTTTATCACTTTTGCTTGTAGGTTTGATATATGAAGGTAAAACACCACTATTATTAAATTCAAGTTTTTGGACGTATCTACCTAATAATTTATCCTTATACGGATTTCAGGGAGTTATTTCTGGAGTTTTTGAGGGCAATCCTTATCACTCAGTAAATGGCTCACTATGGACCATACGTTATGAGTTTTCATTATACATAGCAATAGCTCTGCTGTTTTTTATTAAAAGAAGGCCTGTTTTAATGGCAATCTTGATTTCTTTTATAGCAGTGCTAATGTTGAGTATATACCACGTTTGGATAGATAAATTTGCAGGAGTTAAGATATTAGGTATGCAAGGTTTACATATATTAAATCTTGGAAGTTTTTTTGTGATAGGATCATTACTTGCAATAGCAGACTTTATTAAATGGAATAGTAAAATGCTTGTTGGTTTACTATGTATCACAATACTAGTTTGCTTTAAAATAGGCTTATATAATGAAGTAAAGCACATTTTACTTCCTCCCCTTATTATAGGCTTAGGCTTTCTTCCTGTTAAGCACATCTCTAATTTTTCAAAATTTGGAGACCCTTCTTATGGGATTTATATCTATGCATTTCCAGTACAACAATTACTAATCTATTTATATAGACCTAGTATAGCGGTTTTTATTATTCTTTCAATATTTATATCAATTTTGTTTGGTTATTTATCTTGGCATCTTATAGAAAAGAGAGCTATGTTGTACAAACAGAGAAGAAGTTAAAAATGATAAACCAAGTTAAAATTCTTATAATTGGTCCAATAGCTGATTTTGGAGGTAGAGAGGTTGAAGCAAAAATTTTAGCAAATAGTTTTGTCGAATTTTATACGGTAAACTTTCTTTCCACTATTCATATGACAGAAAAGTCATATGCATTATTAAATCATAAAAATTTTACTTGGAGTAACGTATCAAGAAAAATATATCAAGAGCATTTATTGATAAGGTTGTCGAGTAAGCTTTCTAAATTTTTGAATGGTAGAGTTGATGCTCCCATTACATTTATGGGAAATAAAGTTACGCATCAATTTTATGATTTTAATAAGCTTTATTTGCAGACAATTCAGAGTGCTATCTCAGAAAATGATGTTATTGTTTTCTGTGGAGATTTTCAATCAAAATGGTTAAAAGAAATAGTTGACTATTCATTTACGCACAAAAAAAAGTTTCTTTTTAGAACAACTGGGACAATTTATGGAATAACCGATGAGTTGAAGTCTATCTTTAAAAATGATTATAGAATTTTAATACATTCTAAGCTCAATGGTCTTGTTGCGGATAAAATATGGCCAAACAATAAAACAATTATTGATCAAACTACTTTAAATGAAGGGCAGCTATTAAAAATTCCATTAGATTACGGTAAAAATATCACTTACGGTTATCTAGGTCGTTTTGGCAAGGAAAAAGGAATTTTAGAATTATTGCAAATAACAGATTCATTAAGAATACCTATCATTTTTGCTGGTGATGGCCCGTTTAAAAGTGAGGTAATTGAATTTTGTTCAAAGCGAACAGAACGCGCTTTCATAGGTAAATTAAAAAGTGAAGAGATAACAATATTTTTTTCTAAAATAGATGTCTTAATTATTCCATCGTTAGAGGAGGCTGGTCCTTTAGTAGGTATAGAGGCAATGGCAGCCGGTAAAATAATCATCTCGACTAAAGTGGGTGCAACCCAAGAACGTCTAGAGGATACAGATAATCAATTTTGGTTTGATATAAATGACCCTCAATCGCTTTTAGATACAATTAAGTTTGTTGAGTCCTTATCCCAAGATGAGCTAGTTAGAGTTAAAAGACAAGTAAGAGAACGTTATCTTGGAAAGTATAGTAATGTAGAGGTTGCTTCTCAATACATTAGCGTTGTTAAAGAATTACTTAATTGAAAATTCTAACCGTAGCCATACCGAATCATCACTTTTTTCAATGGGTAAACCAGCTGGAAGAAGCTGGGTATGAAGTCTATTGGTTTGATATTACAGACAGTGGTCCGTCATCTCAAAAAATCCCTTGGGTTACACAGATTAAAGGATGGAAGCTCAAATGGGATTTTCCTCTAAGATTTAGAATTAAAGGTGCATTACCCAAATTATATGAGACCATTCAGCAATGGAATGAACACGCTGTTGAGGACGCTTTCGCGAAAGCGTACCAAGAAATACGACCAGACATTATCCATTGTTTTGAGATGCAACTCTCAGGACTTCCAATACTTTCTGTTATTCAAGATTTACCAGTTCCATTAATTTATTCCTCTTGGGGGAGTGATCTTTTTGACTTCAAACGATTAGGCGTTTCTCAAAATGCAGCAACGGCATTTTTAAAAAGAACAGATTACTTGATTACAGATTGTAAAAGAGATCAAGCTATTGCCAAAGCAAACGGCTTTGAAGAAACATTTTTGGGAGTATTTCCAGGCAACGGAGGTTTGACTATAGAAGCGTCTTCAATAAAAAGGTTAGAACATAGAAATACTATTCTAATAAAGGGATATGATGACGGAGTAGGAAAGGCATCTATAGTCTTAAACGCTTTAGAACGAGTTGATAAGGCCATTCTTCAAGACAAGCAAATTATCATTTATAGTGCAGATCGCAGTATTGAAACACAGATAAAAAACTCAGAACGACTATCTTTACTAGCGATGCAAATCTACTCTCGACATTCATTTATAAACAACGTGCAGCTCCTTAAAGTGATGGGTAATAGCTGTATTCATATAGCAAATAGCCTTTCTGATGGAATGCCAAACGCGCTTCTAGAAGCAATGGGGATGGGCGCTTTTCCCATTCAATCTAATCCAGGAGGAGCAACAGAAGAGGTCATCACAGATGGGAAAAATGGTTTTCTTATTCAAGATCCATTAGATATTAATGGAATTGCAAATCTCATAGAAAAGGCACTAGATGACAAATCCCTAAGAAAGAGTGCACAGGAATTCAACACGGCATTTATTCGTAAAAATTATAATAGAACTATCTTACAATCTCAAATAGTTAGTTTGTACCAACAAGTTTATACTAATCGTAATTCCTAATGGATATTTCTTTCTTAATCGTTACGAGAAATAGGCCTGTAGACTTGAGACTCACGCTCGATAGGCTCAAAGAGATGATTGATCTAGACAATCATGAGGTGCTTGTGTTTATAGATGGCTGTGAGCAAACCACTCCATTAATTTCTGAATATCCTTGGGTAGGATGGAGTCAGGTTTCAAAAAGCATAAGTGCTTCTCCAGCAAGAAATCATCTCTATAAAGGTGCACAAGGGACTATTTTTATTGGTTTAGATGATGATGCACATCCCATAAGTCGAAATTTTATTGAGGAGGTAGAAGCACGCTTTCGCGATCCCGATAGCTATCGGGACGTAAATCTCGGTATCCTAGCTTTCCAAGAAGTTCGTGGTTTGTTTGTGACAGATCAGGACGCTTTAAAGAATTGTGTGAAGAGTGATGTTTATAAAACAAATGATTTTGTAGGCTGTGGCTTCGCTGTAAGTAAAGAAGCCTACGAAGCCACAAATGGCTTCCCTTTATGGATGGATATTTATGGCGAAGAGTCTGCTTTGGCTATAGAGGTGATGGATGCTGGATATGATATTGTGTATGATTACCACCTTCAAGTAAACCATAGAGTAAACGTTCAGAAACGTAAAGTTATGGGCCGTAATTATTTTAGATTTGAGCACCAACTGCGTAACGTGTTGAATTATTATCTAGTGTATTACCCAAAACCAGCTCGTAGAATTCTAAGAACATTGCTGCATAATTTCAGGAAATATGCATTGAGTGATTGGACTTATTTTAAAGCATATTGGCGAGTTTTAATAGGCACACTTCTAAATATAAAAAGCACATTATCTTACAGAAAGCCAGTGCAGTTGTATACTATTGAGAAGAGGAAGCAATTAAGGGATTTAAAATATTAAAAAAATGTTTTTTAACTCCCTAGACTTCGCCGTATTTCTTCCTATAGTTTTCATGCTTTATTGGTTTGTAACAAATAAAAACTTAGGTCTACAGAACGCGCTAATTGTTGCTGCTAGTTATGTGTTTTATTGCTGGTGGGACTGGAGGTTTCTTGCACTTATCATTTTTAGTTCCCTAGTTGATTATTGTATTGGTAGATTTTTAACTCAGGAAGAGCGTACGCCATGGCGTAAGCTATATCTATGGCTAAGCATTCTAGTGAATCTTGGCTTTCTTGGATTCTTTAAGTATTATAATTTTTTTATTGATAATTTTATTGAAGCTTTTTCCTTCTTTGGAGCATCTATTCAACCTAATACGTTAAATATTATATTGCCCGTAGGGATTAGTTTTTACACGTTCCAAACATTAAGTTATACTATAGATGTTTATAAACGGAAATTAGAACCTACTCAGGATATTGTTTCCTTTCTAGCTTTTGTAAGCTTCTTCCCTCAGCTTGTAGCGGGCCCTATAGAAAGAGCAACAGATTTATTGCCGCAGTTCTATAAGAAACGCGAGTTTCATTATTCAAGGGCAGTTGACGGCTGTCGGCAAATTTTATGGGGACTTTTTAAAAAGGTCGTTATTGCAGATCAATGTGCACAGTATGCAAATGACATCTTTAACAACTCTACAGGCTACTCAGGCAGTACGTTAGTCATGGGAGCGCTATTTTTCACTTTCCAGATTTATGGAGACTTCTCAGGGTATTCAGACATAGCTATTGGGACCTCTAGGCTGTTTGGATTTGATTTAAAACAAAACTTTGCTACGCCATATTTTTCAAGAGACATCGCAGAGTTTTGGAGAAGCTGGCATATATCGTTGTCTACTTGGTTTAGAGACTATCTCTATATTCCATTGGGAGGAAGTAGAGGAGGAACGTGGATGAAAGTGCGTAATACATTTATTATCTTCTTAGTAAGTGGCTTCTGGCACGGAGCAAATTGGACTTTCATTATTTGGGGATTACTTAATGCTATTTACTTTTTGCCATTATTACTTACAAATCGCAACCGGAATCACTTAGGTGTGGTGGCAACTAATAGCTATCTACCTTCTTTAAAAGAAGGGCTGAGTATATTAGGTACATTTGGAATCACTGTTTTTGCTTGGATTTTTTTTAGAGCGAACTCTTTGGGTCACGCCATGGTATATATAGAAGATATCTTTTCAACGGGTTTGTTTGCATTACCTGAGATAAGACCTTCGGATCTTATTGTAACGATTATTATATTTATGAGCGTTGAGTGGTTAGGCAGAAGAGATAAGCACGCTCTTGAGAATATATTAGTGCAACGTTATCGTGTTGTGAAATGGTCTTTTTATTTACTATTATTTGCGCTAATTTTAGTATATAGCAATGAATCAACTCAGGAATTTATTTATTTCCAATTTTAATGAAAAAATTTATCAAAACTATATTGATTTTTGCATTAATCTTTTTCATAATTGATAAGGCCGCCTACTTCATTTTAGTGAAAACTAGTAAACTGCAATCAGATAAAAAACTAGAGAAGATTCTAGAGGGAGGAATGGATAAGGAACTTATTATTTTAGGTTCTAGTAGGGGAATAGGAAATCTTATTGGAGAACAACTAGAAAATGAAACAGGCCTTACTACATACAACCTATCTTATAGAGGGAGTGATATAAACTTTCAATCTTATATTTTCAAAAGCTACCTGCTGCATAATAGTGTACCTCAAGATTTATTTCTAGTAATCGATAATCCTGCTCTTTTGGATGCAGAGCCAGTCTTGTCTTTTAGATATGATCGTTTGTATCCATTGGCCCATTACAATGAAATAAATGACACGCTGATTAAGTTGAAAAAACACTCGATTGCTTCAAGATATATCTATTGTTTGAGATTACAGAGCTCTCAACTCAATTTTAATAAAATTAAACCTGTGAATAATTGGCTTATAGATGACTATGGGTCTCAAATTCTTTATGGAAAATCTCTTTATATCACAAATATTTCATCAAAGCCTACTGATGACTATACTGTTGAAGAGGATGTTGAAAAAATTAACTCACTTAATCAAATTCAAGAGTTATGTCAAGAAAAAAATATTAAAATTCACTATATTTTCCCCCCTAACTTAAGCTCGTTTAACAAGGGGTTTTTAAAAAGATTTCTACAGCTTGTTCCTGATGATGTTAGTCTATTTATTTATGACGATAATAAATCAATATATAAAGATGAAAAGTATTTTTATGACGAATCTCATCTAAATAATAAAGGAGCCAAACTATTTACAAAAGATGTAAGTGACTTTATAAACAATAATAAATAGCTATTTTAATCACTACTTAAAATAAATTTTATCCGATGCAACGCTTTAATTTTAATTCCTATTTATTATATTGAAAAGAAAGTAATCTTGATTAAGTAATTGATAATGATATTCCGTAAATGTTTTCTTTAACTTTTATGATCTTTTCAACGCAAAAAAAACTAATAAGTGGATATACCTTGCTCAGCGATTACAATTACGTCTCAAGTTTAAGAGATTTATAAAAAAATCTATGGGTCAATTGTATGGAGGTAATACATATTGGTCTCTCACTAGAGAAGCTGTCCAATATGTGATAACTCACACTCAAGAAAATCCTAAATTTTTAAAGCGATTTAATTTTACATTTTGTGCAGAAGAGATGTATTTTCAAACAGTGCTCATGAACTCAAGTTTTAAGGAATCTATTAACCATGATGACCTGCGGTATATGGATTGGGCTACGGGTAGAGGTGGAAACCCAGCTTTTCTAGATGAAACAGACTTTGAGAGTATCATAAGTAGTAAAAAACTATTCGCTCGTAAATTGAGTCAAGATAGAAATGCACTCTTTGAGATGCTTAGTAAGTATAGACAGGAATAAAACCAATTGAGAAGTACAGTTTACTACAAGTATTTTAACCTAAAAATGCATACTTTTATCGGATAAATAGTTAAGGCGGTGTTAAAGCTTTAACTACAACCCAACCACAATGAAAAGCATCGGTTTTATACCCCTGCGTAAAGGCTCAAAAGGCATTCCAGGTAAAAACAAAAAGAAACTCCTAGGTCGCCCACTATTCTGCTGGGTCTTAGCTGAAGCTATAGCTTCACGTCTTGATACTATTTATATTTTTACAGATGATGAGGATATCATCGCTTTTGTAGAAAAGGAATATCACTGGACAAATAAAGTAAAAGCCGTACAACGTAGCGACGAGAGTGCTACAGATACTGCTTCTACAGAAATGGGGATGCAGGAGTTTGTAGCTGGTTTAAAAGAAGATTTTGATGTACTGTGTTTACTTCAAGCAACATCACCTTTTACAACTTATCAAGATATAAATGCGTGCCTAGATGCAGTAGCGTCAGGTACGAATAATGATTCGGCTCTTACGGTGGTAAATACACACCGATTCACTTGGAATGCAGATGGAATACCTCAAAATTATGATGTGTTTAATCGACCGCGTAGACAAGATTTTGATGGGTTACTTATTGAGAATGGAGCTTGCTATGTGACAACGCATGACGCTTTTCGCGAAAGCGGGAACAGAATCAGTGGTAAAATAGCTACGGTACACATGCCAGAGGATAGTCTTACAGAGATAGACACGCTGACCGACTGGAAAATCGTTGAGGAATTGCTAGCCGCTCGTTTAAAAACGAAAAAGCAAAGTAACCGAATTACACATCTTATACTTGATGTAGATGGTGTGTTTACAGATGGCTGTATTTATTATGGTGCAGAGGGCGAACTGATGAAAAAGTTTGATATGCGTGACGGTATGGGATTAGAAATTCTACGTCAATATGGGGTTGAGGTAATGGTGATGACTTCTGAGGATTCTCAAATAGTAGCCAGCCGAATGAAGAAATTAAAAATTAAAGACGTGTTTTTAGGAGTGAAAGACAAGTATAGTCTACTTTCTAGAATTGCCACAGATTGCGGGATTGATTTTTCTGAAATAGCATATATAGGTGATGACGTGAATGATCTTGCAAACATTTGTGCAGCAGGGTGGTCACTTACACCTGCAAATGCTACGATGCCTATCAAGAACCACGCAGATATCATTTTACAAAACAATAGTGCAGAAGGAGCGATACGTGAGGCCTGTGACTTTATTATAAAATATAACAACCGATATGAGTAATTACAAAACGCCTTATACAATTGCTGAAATAGGCGGAAACCATAAAGGCGATATGGAAATCGCAAAGGAGATGATTAAAGTAGCGGCAATCTTCTGTAACGTAGATGCTGTGAAATTCCAGAAGCGACATAATATTGAACTTCTTACTAAAGAACAATATGAAGCACCACATCCTAACCCTGTAAATTCGTATGGAGACTCTTATGGAGCGCATAGAGAGTTTCTTGAGTTTGATGTGAATCAGCACGCAGAGCTTAAGGCTTTTTGTGAAGAGTTAGGCATTACCTATGCAACTTCGGTTTGGGATACAACGAGTGCAAAGGAAATTGCAGGGCTTCATCCAGAGTTTATAAAAATACCTAGTGCTTGTAATAACCATTACGAAATGCTAGGGTGGTTATGTGAGAATTACAAAGGGGAGATTCACTGCTCCACCGGGATGACTACTAGAGATGAGATAGAGGAACTAGTACAGTTTTTTGAAAAGCATAACAGAGGTAAAGATCTAGTACTTTATAACTGTACATCTGGATATCCAGTACCCTTTCCAGATGTGTGTTTGCTGGATATTAAAACACTCATAGAAAAGTATGGTGATCGTGTAAAGCACATCGGGTTTTCTGGTCACCACCTAGGCATTGCAGTAGACGTTGCTGCTTATACATTAGGAGCAAACATTGTAGAACGCCACTATACACTAGATCGTACTTGGAAAGGTACAGATCACAGTGCATCACTAGAACCAGCAGGAATGAGAAAGCTTTCTAGAGATTTAAAGGCGGTATATCAAGCATTGGACTATAAAGCGACGGACATTTTACCTATTGAGCAAGTACAAAGAGATAAGTTGAAATATAGAAAGGTTTAAGGTAAATTAAGAGTCTTTGTTTAAGGCAAACTAACAAAAATTAGGAGTCGTCATTTCGACGGAGCATAGCGACGAGAAATCTCATCAGAGTAAGCAGAGAAGAGTGAGCATTGTATCTGAGCTTTTTACTTGAGCTAGATAATGCGATTTCTCCTTAGGTCGAAATGACAAAAGGCTAGAGCAAAGTGAAATCTCATCAGAGTAAGCAGAGAAGAGTAAGCAATGTATTTTGAGCTTTTGCGTGAGCTAGATAATGTGATTTCTCCTTAGGTCGAAATGACAAAAGAATACAACCAAAAGAAACCTTATTACAGTAAGTAGCTGTATATGAAATATGATTAAAAAAAATAAAGTTTTTATTCTTTTCCCAGATGGTGTGGGCCTACGCAACTTTGCTTTTACTAAGTTTAAAGAAGTGGGAGAAGCGCAAGGATTTGATATCACTTACTGGAATAACACGATATTTTCGTTAGAAGAGGAATTGGGTTATAAAGAAGTGAAGATTGTGAACACAAAGATTCACCCTAAAACACCTACACTTAGTCACGCAAGGAAGAGGGTAGAACTTGCGCTTTCGCGAAAGCGTGAAAAGGATCATGTCTATCCTACCTATCGTTTTCCATTGCAGTGGGATAGTATAAAGAAAGCCTTAAAAAGTGCTTTTGTAAAGTATCACGAAACGTTTAGTGCCACACCAAAGGGATGGCAACGAATAATGAACCAAATGCAAGCCGCCGAACGATCTACTGTTCGCTACCAGGAGCTTAAAGCACAACTAGAAGAACACCGTCCAGATATTGTTTTTTGCACCACACAGCGCGCCACACAGGCCATTGCACCTATACTGGCTGCAAAAGATTTAGGAATCAAAACTGCGTGCTGGATATATAGTTGGGATAACCTGCCTAAGGGAATGACCACCATAGAGACAGATTACTATTTTGTATGGTCTGAGTTGATGAAGGAGCAGCTCTTACAGTATTATCCAAAAACGAGCGAAGAGCAGATATTTGTAACGGGAACTCCGCAGTTTGAGCCTCATTATGATAGTAGTATTTTGCTTTCGCGAAAGCAATTTTGTCTAGAGCATAACCTTAGCGAAGAGACACGATATATTTGTTTTTCTGGGGATGATCAAACCACGTCACCACTGGATCAATATTATCTAGAAGATACGGCAATTGCAGTAAGAAAATTGAGAGAAGAAGGTGAAGATATAGCCATTGTGTATAGAAAGGTCCCTATTGACTTTTCGGGTAGATATGATGAGGTTTTGGCTAACTATAGTGATGTCATAACACCTATAGATCCTTTGTGGAAACCAATGGGCTTACAATGGAATCAAGTGATGCCTACCAAAGAAGATTTTGCTTTATTAGTAAATACCTGTCACCACTGCGAGCTTGTGGTAAACATATGCTCGAGTATGGTGTTTGACTTTGTGGCTCACGATAAGCCTACAATCTATCCAAACTATGAGCAGCCACAACTTAAAAAAGGAATACGTGATATAGGACAGAACTATAAATATGTACATTTTCGATCTATGCCAGATTATGATACAAGTGTCACTTGGGCAATGAATAAAGAAGATATTTATGATGGAATTAAAGGCTTACTTAATGGTAGTCTTAACCCAGTGCCTATTACAAAAAGATGGTTTGGGATTGTAAATAAACCAGAACAACCTGAGAAGGCTAGTGAGCGTATTTGGGAAGGGATACATCAAATTCTTGATTAATGCATATAGCCTATTTAACACCTGAGTATCCTCATCCTAAATTAGGCAATTCTGGGGGGATGGGAACAAGTATAAAGAACCTTGTGTCAGCTATAGTTTCCGAAGGACATCAAGTGAGTATGTTTATCTACGGTCAAAAAATAGATGAGGTTTTTACCGAAGGCGGAGTGATATTTCATGTTATAAAACAGAAGAGTTATGGGTATGGAGGGTTTTTTCTATACCGAAAACATATTAGTCGTTATTTAAACAAGTATTCAGATACCATAGATATTATAGAAGCACCTGATTGGACAGGGATCACGGCATTTATGAAGTTAAAGAAACCGTTGGTAATACGTTTTCACGGAAGTGATACCTATTTCTGTCATATCGAAGGACGCTTACAAAAGAAGAAGAATGCTTATTTTGAAAAACAAGCAGTCAAAAAGGCAATTGGTTTTATAGCTCCAACTACTTTTGCGGGTGAAAAAAGTATGGAACTCTTCAACTTGCCTAAGGATAAATTGAAAATCATTCATTATGGTCTAGAATTAGAGAAATTTAATAATGCGGATCCAGGGACATATGAAAAGTATCGCATTCTTAATATAGGAACCTTGATAAGGAAAAAGGGCGTTTTCCAGCTTATAGAAGTCTTTAATAAATTGGTAGAGATAGAACCTAAGAGTACTTTGGTTTTTATAGGTGCAGATAGTGGTGATGTCCAAACAGGATCAATATCTACTTGGGAATTAATGAAAGATAAAATGACAGTAAAAGCTGCTGCTCGAATTTCTTATTTGGGTAAAATACCTTATGAGGAAGTACAAGGGCAAATCAAGAAAGCACATGTTTGTGTATTTCCATCGCTTGCAGAAACTCTGGGAATGGTAACCATAGAATCTATGGCATTAAAGAAGGCAGTGGTTAATACTGATATAGGTTGGGCACGAGATTTAATTGATCATGGTGTTAATGGTTTTATGCATCATCCAGATGATTTTAATGCCTATGTTCACACCATTAAAAATTTATTTGATGATCAAGAATTGGTAGAGAAAATAGGAGAAGCAGGTAGAGTAAAAACAGAAGAGCAGTTCGATATTAATAAAACAGTTCATCAAAATATAGCGTATTATAAAAGTATTTGTTCCTTATGATTTCCCTTGTACACCATAAAGGTATTGCGATTACGGGCAATTATAACGGACTGCCAATAATTGAGGCTATTTATAAATGCGCTCATGAAAACCCTGATAATTACTTGTTGGTTTATGAGAAAACAGCAGATGTTGATGCATTTAAAGCTGCACTACCTGAAATAAATCATCGGGCATACTTTTTCTCCAATTACAATAATTCACATCCAGACATAGGATATGTAGAGGATAGTCCTTTTTTAAATATTAATAAAAAGGTCACGTATCCCACTTGGTTAAAAGGAACAGCTATAGTTTGTATGCATGCCAACCTTATCAATGAAAGTGTTCTTAGTCATTCTAATGAAAAGAATTATTTATACTGGTTAAATTCGATAGGTAAACTATCGCAAACTCGAGGTGTCTTGAACTATCAAATACCTACAACCATTCAAAATGAAGAGTTTAAAACGTACGAACTTTATAAGTTTGTAAAACAACATTATAGAACTAGATGGGTATTCATTTTACTTCTCTGTCATTTATGGTATGAGCAACGCTTTCCTGTAATTTCATTAATGAGAACAATTTTCATTAAAAAATCTTTGTTGAAAATTGATATACATGAATTGCAAATCTTTAAAAAAATCCATGCTAAGGCAAACTTTAAATATGACGTTATTATTCCTACTATGGGAAGAGCTGGTTATTTGATGGATGTTTTACTTGATTTAAATAATCAAAAAATACTGCCTAATAAAGTTATAGTTATTGAACAAAATGCAGATGGTCATGCAACGAGCAATCTAGGTTTTGTCAAGGATGAACAATGGGATTTTGAAATAGTCCATGAGTTCACTCATATCACCGGAGCCTGTAGAGCTCGTAATCGAGCAATAGCTTTGAGTAGTGCAAACTGGATCTTGTTATTTGACGATGACGTGCGTATTGAAAATGATTTTTCTACTAGAATCTTAGATTTTATGAATGATAGCAAAGCAAAATGTGTGACTTTTTCTTGTTTGCAAAAAGGAGAAATAGAGAAGCAAAGTAATTACTTGCAATGGCCAGCATTTGGATCTGGATGTTCTATCGTACATAGAGAAGTAGCGGAGAGTTGTGAGTTTGATATGGCACTTGAGCATGGTTACGGTGAAGATGTAGATTATGGAATGCAAATACGTAATGCCGGATATGACGTGATATATGCGCCTCAAATTCAATTATTGCATTTAAAGGCTCCTGTAGGAGGATTTAGAAAACCACATGTTTTTCCATGGCAAGAAGATGCTGTCTTACCTAAGCCATCCCCACAAATCATGTATCATCGTACTAAGAATTATACTCCAAAACAGTTGATAGGATACAAAGTCACTTTGTTTATCAAGTTTTATAAAGACTACTCAATCAACAATCCTATTGCTTATTATAAATATTTTAAAAAGGCATGGAGTAAAAGTCTGTACTGGTCACAAAAATTAGCTCAAGATGCAACAGTGTAAACTAAGCCTTATCATTTGCACTTACATGCGACCAGATCCCTTAACAAGATTGTTGGAGTCCGTCATGGCGCAAACTCAAGTACCTGAAGAGATTTTAATTATTGATGGTTCTACAGATGATGATACGGGATCTCGCTTTCGCGAAAGCAGAAATAACATTATAAGCTATCATAAAGTGCCAAAAGAATGTCGCGGACTTACGAAGCAACGTAATTATGGAATATCAAGAATCAATGACGAGATAGATATAGTTGCATTTCTTGATGACGACACGATTTTAAATCCAGATTATTTTGAGAACTTGGTTTCTACTTATGCTCAATATCCAAAAGCGGTAGGTGTAGGTGGTTATATTACAAACGAAGTTTCCTGGGAGAAGACAGAACAGGGAAAAGTTGAGGATTTAAACCATTATTATTACGATGGTTATAGGAGAAAGGAGAGCAGTCGCTACAAACTAAGAAGAAAATTAGGGCTGGCACAAACTACACAACCAGCCATTTATCCTGAATTTGGTCATGGTAGATCTATAAGTTTTTTGCCACCTTCTGGTAAGATTTATAAAGTAGAACAGTTAATGGGAGGTGTTTCTAGTTTTCCTCTTGCTGTTTTAAAAGAACATAAGTTTTCTGAATATTTTGAAGGTTATGGTCTCTACGAGGATGCAGATTTTACATTGCGATTATCTAATATAGGAGATTTGTATGTGAATACAGCAGCACAATTAGAACACCATCACGATGCAGCAGGAAGACCTAATAAATACACTTACGGTAAGATGGTCGTGCGCAATGGCTGGTATGTATGGCGAGTAAAACATCCCAAACCATCATTTAGGAACAAACTCAAATGGTATCAAATCACCGTATTGCTTACTGGTATTAGATTTCTGAATATCTTTACTACGAGTGAACGTAAAGAAGCATTCACAGAAGCAATGGGAAGAACCGTAGGTATATTTAGTTTGCCTTTTAATAAACCTAATTAATGAAGTTTTCAAAAGACATCAAAAGATATACGGACTATAGCGGGAAGTCGGCCTTAATAATGTTGTTGACTCAGCAAGGGCTATGGGCATTGTTACAGTATCGTTTTTTTAATTGGATTTATACATCTAAGCTGCCTAAAGTATTAAAATGGCCACTATTGGCTATAGGAGTTCTCAAATTAAAAGCTATAGAAATCTTAACAGGGATAACCATTCCATATAGCGCAACCATAGGAGAAGGATTTTACATAGGCCATCATTCTGGTATCATTATCAACGCAAAGGCTATCATAGGTAAGAATTGTAACATCTCTCAAGGAGTAACCATAGGTGTAAGTGGTCGCGGCGATCATCGTGGTATTCCAGTAATAGGTAATCAAGTTTATATAGGAGCAAATGCCACAATAGCAGGCAAGTTAAAGGTAGGAGATAAAGCGGTGATAGGAGCAAATAGTCTTGTAGTTAAAGACGTTGTTGCGGGAACTACGGTAGTAGGTGTGCCGGCTATAAAAGTAAGTGATAACGATTCTGCAGACTATATTTTATGAAATTACTCATCATATCTGATGCACCTATTTTAAGTAATTCAGGGGAGAAAGAAGCGTACGCACCTTATGTGAAGGAAATGGATATATGGATGCAGCATGCTAGTGATGTTTCTTTTGTATGTCCGACTAAATATGATCGTAATCTTTTAACTCAAGCTTTTCAAATACAAGATTTTGAAGTTCAATCATTACGAAGACTGGAGTTTCATTCAGTATTATCAGCATTAATCTCTTTTCTAACCATTCCATATCAAGCCATATTGTTATGGAATACCATGCGCAAAGCAGATCATATTCATCTAAGATGTCCAGGTAATCTTGCTTTGCTAGCCAGTATAATACAGGTTACGCTTCCGCGAAAGCGAAAAACGGCTAAGTATGCAGGTAATTGGGATCCAAAATCCAAACAACCATTAGCCTACAGCATACAAAAGTGGATTCTCTCTAATACATCACTTACAAAGAATATGCAAGTGCTTGTATATGGAGAATGGCCAGGGATGACAAAAAATATTAAACCTTTTTTTACAGCGAGCTATTACGATAATGAAAAGGAGCCTATAATAGATAGAGAATTTGAGCAGCCTCTAAAAGCGATATTTGTAGGTACTATGGGAGCAAATAAAAGACCTTTTGAAACAGTACAGCTTATAAAATCTTTACGCAGCTCTGGATTAGATATTACCCTTGAGATGTACGGTGATGGGGCAGTGGTAGAAGACATCAAGTGGTATCGGAAAGAAAATGGGATTTTAAATCAAATCGTCATACGAGGAAACCAACCTGGGCATGTAGTAAAAGAAGCCTACAAAAATGCAGATCTTCTCATATTACTCTCCAAAAGTGAAGGATGGCCTAAGGTTGTCGCAGAGGCAATGTTTTGGGGTGTAGTTCCTATTGTCTCGAGTGTATCATGTGTGCCTTGGATGATTGGAAACGATAAGCGAGGTATACTCATACATGATACAGAACATATCGATGTTGAGTATTTAAGAAAACAGTTAACTAACAAAGAAGCTCTTGTACAAATGAGTAAAGAGGCCGTAGAGTGGTCTAGGCAATACACAATGGATACCTTTGCTCAAGAAATCAAAAAGCTATTACAATGAAAGTCCTCCAACTTATAGATTCTTTAGATGCAGGAGGAGCAGAGCGCATGGCTGTAAACATCGCAAACGCAAATGCAATGGCTGGAGTGGAATCATATTTGTGTAGTACCGTAAGAGGTGGGGCTCTAGAGAAGATGATTAATAAAAATGTCCAATATTTTATTTTAAATAAAAAAAGCAGGTTAGATTACAGAGCTTTAAATTTATTTTTCAAATATCTAAAAGACACTAATGTAGATATAATACACGCACATTCCACTTCTATTCAGTTAGCAGTTTTATCGAAAATAAAATATCCTAAAATAAAAATTTTGTGGCATAATCATTTTGGATTAAGCACAGAGATCAGAGGTTTTGCACTCTCCAAAATAAAGATTTTTTCAAAATTTATAGACGTTAGTATTGCTGTAAATCAAATGCTATTAATATGGGCTGAGGATAATTTATATACAAAGAAAAATTTTTTTTTAAATAATTTTTCTTTGCTCTCTACCTCTACTAGTGATAGTCACTTAACTACGCTTAAAGGTGATAATGGTAAGAGGATACTTTTATTAGCAAACCTTAGACCTGTCAAAAATCATATAAACTTAATGAAAGTTTTCAAAGAAAGCTTGCTGAAATATCCAGGTTGGACTTTACATTTTGTAGGAAAAGATTTTAATGATGATTATTCAAAACTTATTGACGATTATATAAAAACGGAAAAATTAGAAGGTATTGTTTTTTGTTATGGTTCAAGATCAGATATCTCAAACATTCTTAGTCAATCTACAATAGGAGTATTGGTGTCAAAATCTGAAGGGTTACCATTATCACTATTAGAATATGGTAATGCCGCGCTTCCAGTCATAACCACTAATGTAGGACAATGCGCTAAGATTGTAGGTCGCAATGGTTTTATTATAGATGATGTAAATGCAGAAATGTTTAAGGCATTACAGCGAGTATTTGCAATGAAACCTAAGGATTTAAAAATTATTGGTGAGAATTTTAAAAGAAGTCTCGAGGTAAATTATAGTGAGAAGGCTTTTATGAATAAAATCTTACCAATTTATAAAGGATTGATATCTTAGACACGTGAATATATCAAAACAACCTTCATACTTATTCTTTATGGTGATTCATATCATCATAGGGGTATTGGTATATCTAGTTAGATCACTCGCGCTCGTGTATTTTGTAGGTACTATTCTCTATTTTTTAGTTCAAATATTTAGAACTGGAAATAAAAATAATGAAGCACTCATGGCAGCGGGGTACATAACTGGTGCTGAGGTTTTCTTTAGGATGAGCTATGCTGTTCCTGTTTATGAGTTAGGTAAATATTCTGTAATAGCTTTTATGCTTATAGGACTTTTCTTGAGTGGTACTAGTCGGAAATCTGGTGTGTATTGGATTTATATTTTCTTGCTACTTCCCAGCATACTAGTAGCATCCATGAACTTGAATTTAGGCACAAATGTTAGAAACGCAATTTTCTTTAACCTCAGTGGTCCTTTATGTTTAGGCCTTTCGACTTTGTATTGTATTGATAGAAAGCTAACCTATAGACAACTATCTAACTTGACTAGATGGATTTTATTACCTATTGTGGGGATGTCTATTTATATCACTTTAGGGACCCCAGATTTGAGAGAAGCTTTAAGTAGTACTGGAGCGAACTTTGCAGCATCTGGTGGCTTTGGTCCCAACCAAGTTTCTACGGTATTAGGACTAGGAATGTTTCTGTCACTTGTCCAGCTTGTGGTCTATAGTAAAGATAAAGTGTTTCTATTCATTCATTTAGCGCTTACGGGCTTTTTACTTTATAAAGGGATTATTACATTTTCAAGAGGAGGAGTAATTACAGGTATTGGTTGCAGCGTAGCCTTCTTAGTTATTTATTTTGCAGGCTCAAAAGGTGTCGCCCGTAGAAGAATGATGACCTACTTAATTTTATTAGGAGGCGTGCTTGTTGCTGTTAGTGCTTATAGCTCTTTCCAAACCAATGGACTTATTAATAAACGCTATACCAATAGAGATGCCGCCGGCCGGATTAAAAGTGATATTACTACTGGTAGGGCAGAGATTTTTGAGACGGAGTTAAATGCCTTTTACAATAATCCTGTCATTGGAGTTGGGGCTGGTAAGGCAAAAGAATTAAGAGCAGAAGAAACAGGTATTGGAGCTGCTTCTCATAACGAAGTCAGTAGATTATTATCAGAACATGGTAGTTTAGGATTAATTATACTAGGAATTCTTATTATTTATCCACTTGTATATCGAGCTAAGAATAGAAGGAACTATCTATTTTTTGCAGCTCTAGGGTTTTGGTTTATGACCATAAATCACTCGTCTATGCGTATTGCTGCGCCAGCTTTTATATATGCTCTAGCCCTTTTAAACGTTGTTCATGAAAAGAAAAAAACTTCTATACGTAGGCAACGCGTTATCCAGTAAAGGGAAGACGGTGACTACTATTGAGACCCTTAGTTTATTACTGAGGCAGGAAGGGTATGATGTTGAGGTAACGTCAACAAAACAAAATAAGTCACTACGCATGCTTGATATGATGCGTGCATTATTGCGTTCTCGCAAGAGTATAGACACTGTTCTTATAGATACATATAGCACTGCCAATTTTTGGTATGCGGTGGTCATTACTCGTTTATGTAGAGCATTCAGTATTCCGTATATCCCAATTCTACACGGAGGTAATTTGCCAGAACGCCTAATTAGCAACAAAAAGACTTGTGAGAAACTCTTTGGTAGAGCAGCGGTAAACGTGGCTCCTAGTGGCTATTTATATAACGCTTTCGCGAAAGCGGAATTCTCAAATATCACTTACATTCCTAACACCATTGAATTAGAGAAGTACCCATTTAAAGAGCGAACAGTATTTAAACCCAACTTATTATGGGTAAGATCATTTGCCGAAATTTATAATCCGCTTATGGCTATTAAAGTGCTTGAGAAAATACTTGAAAAGTATCCCGAAGCTACTCTAACAATGGTTGGACCAGATAAGGATAGAAGTCTAGCGCGGTGTGAAGATTATGTGACAAATCATAATCTTCCTGTGAAATTTACGGGGAGCCTTTCTAAAGAAGCTTGGACATCTCTAGCGCAAGATCATGATGTTGTTATAAGTACTACAAACTTTGACAATACTCCTGTGAGTGTGATAGAGTCAATGGCATTAGGATTACCTGTAGTATCTACAAATGTAGGTGGAATGCCATATCTTATTCATGACACTGTAGATGGTCTATTGTCAGCCCCGGAGAATGTTTCTGCTTTCTCAGAAAAGATAAGTAAGTTGCTTGAAAACACAGCTAGCACAAAGGAAATAGTGTTGAATGCTCGTCAAAAAGTAGAATCCTTTGATTGGAGCGTAGTAAAAGAGCAATGGCATAAAGTGCTCTGCTAAATTTGTGATATATTTACGGTACTCAACCAACCTCGAATGTCCCTCTTACCTAGTATCCATTTTGATGTCTCAGAGCGTAAAGTATTACTGCGCATATTTGATATCTTATCTGTTCTGGGAGCACTCTATCTCACAGAATTATTCTTAGAATTTGATTATGTAAAAATCAGAAAGGAAAACGCAACGGCAATCATAGTGCTTGTGGGGTATCTGTCCATCTTTGGGACGGTGTTTGAACTTTATTTCTTGCCAAAGACGGTGAAGTTTCAAACCATGCTTAAGAATGTGATTCTTACCGTGGCAGTTACTGTGTTATTCTACTTGCTAACTCCTTTTTATACTCCCATTCTTCCAGAAAATAGACTACAGATAGTGTACTTTTTCTTGGCAATGATTATAGGTATTTCTTTGTGGAGGTGGTTGTACGTGTCTATAATTTCGGCACCAAGATTTTATAGAAAAGCAATCGTAGTAGGAGATTCCTTTAATATTCATAAGATTATTAAGAATCTAGAAGGAGCAGATCCTAATTACAAAATAGCAGGTTATATAAATACGGAGCCTATGTCTATTGGAGATGTAATCTCAACAGAGGCAAAGCGATTTCCTATTAAAGATCTGAAAGAAACCATCTCAGAAAATGGAATTTCTGAAATTATTGTCGCTAGTACTTATGAAGATGGAGTATCGCTTGAACTCTATAATCAGCTCATAACACTCTTGAAATTAGGCTTCCCTATACGGGAGTATATGCAGGTCTATGAGGATATCACGCAGCGTGTTCCTGTAGAATATGTAGATAAAGATTTTTACCGTTACTTTCCATTTAGTCGTAGTAATCAAAACAAATTCTATAAACTCACTCATCGTATTTTTGATGTGGTCATGTCTGTCTTGGGGATTTTATCATTTATTGTGGTACTACCTATAGTCTTTATGGGTAATCTTATTGGTAATCGAGGTCCGCTATTTTATACACAAATACGCATAGGCCAAGGTGGTAATACATTCAAGATTATCAAACTACGTACAATGGTTGTAAATGCAGAGAAAGATGGTGCTGCATGGTCTACTAAAAATGACACGCGTATTACTTCATTTGGTAAATTTTTAAGGAAGAGTAGACTAGATGAAATCCCGCAGTTTATTAATGTGTTTCTAGGAGAAATGAGCGTGATAGGCCCAAGACCGGAACGCCCAGTATTTGTAAAGGAACTTTCTAAAGAGATACCTTTTTATGAGACACGCCATATTATAAAGCCAGGACTTACAGGGTGGGCGCAAGTAATGGGTGGTTATGCAAGTTCTGAAGAAAGTTCGCTAGAAAAGCTACAGTATGACTTATATTATATCAAGCACCGTAATCTCTTTATGGACCTGAGTATAGTACTTAAAACCATTAGTACAATAATAAATTTTAGAGGGCAGTAATACTACTCCTCATTACCATTTGTTCTCGTAACTTTAATTCTTCTAAGTATAAATACGTAGCGTATTGTAATTGCTATAAGGAGCGGTAAAAGAGATAATGCAAATCGCTGGACTCCTATAATCCAGTGAAAGAATAAAAGCGACATCATAATTACAGCCAACTTCATATAGGGATATACCCATTGTGGAGGTTGTACTCTTTTTACAGCAAATGCTGCTAGTATATGAAATGGGAAAGCCCAAAGTAAATTATAATTCCACGCCGTAGCATTATGATCTGTGCCAAACCATAATAAAAAGACTACAACTCCTATAAGCCCTGTGATTAGTAAAATACTCGTGTCTAGCCAGTCTAGTGGATTTTCATTCTTATGATCTTTGTAGGTTTTGTAGATGATAAGCCCTGCTAGAAGTCCAAGTATAAACAATGGACTTAGTAAGAAATTAGTACTATAGCGATGTTTGATTTGAGGTGAAAATACCGTTTTGGCTTCTTTTACGAGTGGTAGTGTTCCTGAAGGTGTATTTATGGTAGCTTCTTGAAAAGCATACATAAGCTCATGTGGTAAAAACAAGTACTCTTCTGGAGTGGCAGTTCTATCAATTACAGATCCTAGTGCAATATCAATTCCCATACTTCCCCAAGTATTCCACGACACGTATTCATGTATGAGATCACGGTGTGTCATACCAGCTTCTTGGTGATCATAGCTCATTGTTACATTAGCTTCATCTTTGATGATCTCAAACGGTCTCGTAGAGCAATTATCGTAGAAGAAATCATATTTGTAATATTTGTTTTCTTCTTTGGCATTATTCACCAAAAACTCAAAGACGTCTTGCTTCTGATCTTGAGTGAGCTGTAGTTCTTGAGACTCAATCCATCGTTGCTGGAGCTTATAACTATATTCAAAGTCGTCATACTTATCTACACCAACCTCATATAGTAATTTTCCCCTTGCAAACTTGAGGTAGAAATTAGGAGTTTTAAAGTTGAACTTACCGTAGTTAAACACAATATCTAACCCTTTTTTATAATCACGTACGTGGATGGCATTGTGCCCAAAAGCGTCATTGAGTACAGCTCCAGGACCTATGGTGATTAGATTAATAGTTGCGTCATCAGATAGGCTAATGAATCTATTCTGTCCAAACCCTAGGGTAGAGAAACACAGGAAAATTAAAAGGATAAGATTTTTCATACCTTGTAAAGATAGTGGAGGTATAAAAATCTCACAATCAATACAGGGCATAAAAAAAAGCCGAGCGACGCTCAGCTTTACAAACTAGGTGAAGCTTCTTAAGCTCCCGGGACGATGCGTACTGGTAATGTAAATTGCTCTCCTATGGTTCTTGTGCTTAGCTTTTCATAGTTAAGACGAGCCTTAATAAAATCTGCTACATACTCTTCGTCAGTATCTACGCTTAATACAACAACTTCATGTTTGTTGTTTACCATTAATGTTACTTGAGCAACAAGCTCCTTAGTAACTTCAAATTCTGGCTTGTTCAAAAGTACAGCTACTTGCTCTGTAACTGTTTTTTCTTTGTTGTCTGATGTTGGTTCTGTTCCTGTTGCAAAGGCTGTGTTTACTGCAAGTAAAGCGGCTACCAATAATACGTTTAATGTTTTCATAATTTACTTTTTTGTCTCGATGTACTCGAGGTTTTTGATGAATTATTACAGTACAAATAGACGACTTATTTCTCGTTTTTCTATGGGAGTTAGTAAAGCTTAACTGTTGTTTAATGCTGGTTATGAGTTGTTAACGTAGGGGATTTGTTGTGGTAACGCTTTCGCGAAAGCGTCATTATCAACTTCATAATGTATTGGTAACAACAGTAAGCATTACGTGAAATATGGAGTGATATTCTATTATAATAGTTTGAGAATCCTTAAAGAAAGTATGGAGTAGTTAATGTTAAGAAAATGACCTATTTGGTAGTTGTCTAGCTATAGATTATGACACCTAATGATATTTGTAAAACAAAAAAAATCCCACTTTAAAGAAAGTGGGATTTGAAGGATGCTACAAGTAGCATCTATGTATTAAAAAGTATTAAGCTAGTACAGCCTGTACTTTATCTGCAGCTTCTTGGAATTCAATAGCAGATTGAACATCAAGTCCAGAATCATCTATTAATTTCTTTGCGATATCTGCGTTAGTTCCTTGTAAACGTACAATGATTGGCACGTTGATAGTTCCCATGTTCTTGTATGCATCAATAATACCTTGTGCCACACGGTCACAACGTACAATACCTCCAAAAATGTTTACTAAGATTGCCTTTACAGCTGGATCTTTAAGTATTAATTGGAAAGCAGCTTCTACACGCTCAGCATCTGCAGTACCTCCTACATCAAGGAAGTTTGCAGGCTCACCACCAGATTGCTTGATAAGGTCCATAGTTGCCATTGCAAGTCCAGCACCGTTTACCATACATCCTACGTTTCCGTCTAGATCTACATAGTTAAGTCCTTTCTCACCAGCTTCAACCTCTACTTGGTTTTCTTCACGCTTGTCACGCATTGCTGCATATTCCTTACGACGGTATAATGCGTTATCATCTAGTGATACCTTTGCATCTACTGCCATAATTTTATCGTCACTTGTTTTAAGAACAGGGTTGATCTCAAAAAGTGAACTATCAGAGTCTGTGTATGCTTTATAAAGAGCAGCAACAAATTTTGTCATGTCTTTAAAAGCAGCACCACTTAATCCTAAGTTAAAAGCAATTTTACGTGCTTGGAAAGGAAGTAATCCTGTTGCAGGATCAATTTCTTCATGAAAAATAAGGTGCGGAGTTTCCTCTGCTACTGTTTCAATATCCATTCCACCTTCTGTAGAATACATAATCATATTGCGACCAGTACCACGGTTAAGTAGTACAGACATATAATATTCTTCTGGCTCGCTGTCACCTGGGTAGTATACATCTTCTGCAACTAGCACTTGGTGAACTCTTTTACCTTCTGCACTTGTTTGTGGAGTAACAAGATCCATCCCGATAATCTGATCTGCAATAGATCTTACTTCATCTAGGCTCTTTGCTAGCTTTACACCACCACCTTTACCACGACCACCTGCGTGAACTTGCGCTTTAATAACGTGCCATCCAGTACCAGTTTCCTCAGTAAGTCTTTCGGCAGCTGCAACAGCCTCATCCGGAGTCTGTGCTACATAACCACGCTGGATACGTACGCCAAAACTATTTAATATCTCTTTTCCTTGATATTCGTGTAGATTCATAATCTTCGTTTAAGATGCTTAATTTGCCTCGCAAAAATAACAAATGCGCCACGAGAGCGCAATAGTTATTGTGATTAATTATAAGTATTGATTTTATACAATTTCTGCACTCAGTCCTGCTTGTAAAAGTTTTGAGCATCGAGGCTCCAGATCTTTATACTCACCAGACTTTACAGAGCATTGCCCTTTGTAATGTACTAGTAACGCACATTGATGTGCTTGATTCTCCTCATGATCACATGCATAAATAAGGGTATTTATTACGTGGTCAAAAGTATTTACTTCATCATTATACAGAATAATCTCGTGTGATGGAGATTCTTCTGTTAGTACGTCTACGTCTTCTTGATATTTTTCTTGATTACTCATAGCGTTGAGATTAATACTGCAAATTTACAAATTTTAGAGATTACGCTTTCGCGAAAGCGTAATTCTAAAAATTATTTATCATCAGAAATTTGAAATTATCCTCTTTTTTCAAACTTACAAGCCACCCAATTATTGCGTTCATAATTACTTACAAAGTAAAGTCCATGCTCATTGCACTTTTCTGAAATCAGCGGAATGTCTTCTGTATAGAAGCCACTTAATAAGAGTATGCCATCCTCAGAAAGGCAACTCGCATATACACCGATGTCTTGTAATAGGATGTTGCGGTTTATGTTTGCGATAATGAATTCGTAATTTTTATCAGATAGCAAGGAAGCCTCACCTTCATAGGTCGTTATGTGCTTACAGTTGTTACGTTCTACATTTTCAATAGTATTAAGGTAACACCAGTTATCAATGTCTATCGCATCTATAGGTTGTGCACCTCTCATTTCGGCAAGGATGGCGAGTACGCCCGTACCGCAGCCCATATCTAAGGTTTTCTTGCCAGCAACATCAAGTTTAAGTAGGTGCTTGATCATCATGTGTGTAGTCTCATGGTGACCCGTACCAAATGACATTTTTGGTTCAATAATGATATCAAATTCTACATCAGTTTTTTCATGAAAAGGTGCGCGTACGGCACACTTTCCATCTACTTCAATAGCTTCAAAGTTTTTCTCCCACTCTTCGTTCCAGTTTACTTGCTCAATTTCTTCGGCAGTATATGTGATTACAAATTCATCTGAATTTAGAATCTGAATATCAGTAAGAAGTGCCGAAAAATCGACATCACCATTTGGGAATGCTTCTTCTTTCTGTATGTATGCAATCACACCACTAGTAGTTTCTGTAAAGCTTTCAAAACCAGCATAACCTAGCTCTGCAATGATAATTTCTGTAGCAGGGTCGCGAGGCTCAATAGTAAAGGTATATCCTAAGTAAATGGGTGTCATTCTTTTATAGTTTCTAAGTTATAAGATGCATTAGGATCAATAGTAAGTTTTATAGATCCGTTTTCTCCAGGCAAAAGTACGGTTTCTGAGTTGATGAGAATCTCATCTTTTGCAGTAAAATCTACTCGAGCGTCCTCTATAAATTGCTCATTTTTAATCATAATTTTATGCGCGGCATTAATTTTAAAGTTCCATCGAGCAAATCGCTGATTTTCAATCATCATATACGTATCAGGCTGTAGCATGTCATGTGTCATCTTTACAGCTCTGCCTGTGTGTAATGATCCCGCTCCCCATAATCCTTTGAGTGGTACGTTTGCTTTTATGTGATCAATATTAGTTGCGCTTAATTTTATAATGCTATTCACTTCATCTACTGATAGTGATGGATTGAGTGAAAACATAAGCCCTATAGTTCCAGTGACTAGTGGCGCGGCAGGTGATGTCGCTTGATACGGATTGTGAAATACTTCACCAGTATCCTTATAATTATAATATTGGAAAATATCATTACCTGGAGCTACAATGTCTACGGTACTATCTAGATTATTGGTAGAGCTTAGGTATAGGGTGTATTCTTCATTTGGGTCATTGTTTTTAAAGCCGCCGGTACGTGATAAGTGATATTGTTGCTTCTCTGCATAATACTTCCCGTTTTTCTCTTCAATGAGAAGTCCATCTGAGATTTCATCATTTTTATGCTGTACACTTCCTACAGATATTACATGTTCGTAAGCGCCTGGATATCTAAGTTGTTCTCCATTTGTAACACTATATGCAGCATTATGTGGTACAGAAACAATTACGGTTCCTAGGTCGCGCATTTCATTAATCGCTTCCTGCGCAGTCTCATAATAGGTGCGTGATCCCCAGCTGCAATTAATCACTTTTGCGCCTGCTCTTGATAGTTCTAGTAGTTGGCCCAACTCTTTAAAGTTACCATAGGTGGTAGTGTATATTTGGCAGTCATAGCAAACTCCTGCGGCACCATATCCATTATCACCTTGAGCTGCTGCTATGGCAGCAGTGCTATATCCGTGACCTTTTGAAAGGCTGCTTTTTTTGTAAACGGTAGTTTTACCTTTGAATTCTGGATCTTCTGGATCTATGTAACCGTCAGAAATTCCAATGGATACTTTAGGAGAGCCTGTGGTATAATACCAAGCCTGTGGTACACCGAGGAAATCATAATAATCAAGAACCGCTTGGGCTCCGGTGTTCTTGCCAGTAGTGCTTGTAACGCCGTAATCATTAGGTTCATAAATTTGTAGCGATTCATTGGAGATACTCTCTGCAAATTCAAAAAGATCTGGAGCTAGATTCACCAATTCTTCTTGAAACGTTTTACTCTCTGCAATAACAAAGTATGTGCGTTTAAGTTTGTCTCGTTGCGCGTACTTAAATTCTTTTCTAAAGATTTTAACTCTATGCTTAGTAAACAACTTTTTTAGCCTCACATCATCTCCTAGGTAAGTGATAAGAGAGTCCTTTGTGCTTAAAGGTATCTCTACATTTATAGATGTACTGCGTATGTAAAAGCGATCTTCTTGTGCTTCTAGTAGGCAAGAGAATAGCAGTAAATATAAAATAATGAATCTAGTCATTATCCTTAGTTTCAGATGGTGCGATAGTTTCTTTGAGAGAGTTTACATCTTTGATTAGTTGGTCAATTTGTTTTTCTTTATCAATGAGGTGTAAGGTAAGCTCCTCAATTTTTTTAAGAAGTAATGCATTCATGGCACCTAGTTCAATACCGTTTTCTTCAACTTCTACGGCAGACGGAATTTCTGGCAAATGCCCATTTTTCTGAATGTAGGTTTCGATTTCGCGTAAGCGTGATAAATCATACCCATCTTTAAATACCGTATCTGCCCATTCCTTTATATCCACCTTTATAGACTTAGCATGTATCTGGCCATTTACCTCAAGCTTATCTGTAGGTTCTTTTTTACCTATGCCCATATTGCCATTTTTTGTAATATAAACGGCTTCAGCTTCTTGTGAGTTATTAAGGAGAATAAGTGAGCCATCTTCTTGAGTGCTTGTGGTTACAGCTTGTTGCGAGGTACAACTACAGATGGTGAGGAGTAGGAGTAGTGGTGTAATACTAAATTTCATGTGATAAAAGATTGAGCTCTAATGTACTAATACCAATTGATATAAAATAAAAATGCGCTTCCATCTCTGGAAGCGCATTGTCAATTCTTAAATTATTTGAGACTATGCAAATGCATTTACAATATCAAAAAAGTCATCTGCTTTAAGTGCAGCTCCACCTATTAGTCCACCATCTACATCTGGTTTGCCAAAAATTTCTTTAGCATTAGCAGGCTTTACAGATCCTCCATAAAGGATTGATACGTTTTCAGCTACGTCACTATTATATTTTTCAGCAACAGTTTTTCTTATAAACGCATGCATATCTTGCGCTTGCTCTGGTGATGCTGTTTCTCCTGTACCTATTGCCCATACTGGCTCATAAGCAAGAACAATATTTGACCAAGCGCTTGCGTCTAAGTGAAATAATGCATTTTTGAGTTGGCTACCCACCACATTTTCTTCCTTTCCAGCCTTACGGTCTTCTAGTTCTTCACCAAAACAGAATATTACTCTCATATCGTTTTTAAGAGCGCTATCTACTTTTTGAGCAAGTAGTTCATCACTTTCGTGAAAATAAGCACGGCGTTCACTATGGCCTAAAATCACTGTATCTACACCAATCCCTTTGAGCATACCTGCCGAAATCTCTCCAGTATAAGCACCACTTTCTGCTTGATGCATGTTTTGCGCAGCAACAGTGATATTAGAGTCAGAAAGACTATCAAAAGCACTGTAAAGGTTTACAAATGTAGGAGCGATAATAACCTCTGCATTTCCTTCATTCTTCTTTTGTTTAAGTGCTGTAATTAAGGTTGCTGTAGCACCTAGGTCATTATTCATTTTCCAGTTTCCAGCGACGATATTCTTTCTCATTATAGTTCTTTTTTTATCTCTTAAAACAAAGAGATATGGTTAGTAGTTCATTCCAGAAGCCTCAATTATGAAAACTAATAATGTAGGATAACATATAGTTTTGAAAAGGCGTATGTGTTTTACTTTGTTGTGTTTCGCTTTCGCGAAAGCGAATTTCTTAAAAATCAAATATACTAAGAGAAAAAGAGGTTTAGTCCTGATTTAACCCAGTTTTCACGATTACGTTTTCGTAAAATATTTGTGATCTATCGAAGTCTGATCTTAGGGTCTAACCATCCATATATAAAGTCTACTAGAATATTAATGGTGACAAAAAGAGTTGCGATGATAAGTACGGCACCCATTATAATAGGTAAATCCAGTGTGTTGAGCGCATCTACTATTTCTTTACCTAAGCCGTTCCAACCGAAAATATATTCTACAAACACGGCGCCCGCGAGCATAGAAGCAAACCATCCAGATACTGCAGTCACTACAGGATTTAATGCATTTTTAAGTGCGTGGTTTTTTATAATCTGGTAGGTGGTAAGTCCTTTAGCTTTTGCAGTTCTTATATATTCTTGATTATAAACCTCAAGGAGCGAGTTACGCATTAATTGAATTACAACGGCAAGCGGACGTATACCTAAAACTAGTGCTGGTAAAATCAAATTCTTCCATTGGATGTGCACATGCTCTCCAAAATCATCCATCTCATACAAGCTACCTGTCATATTGAGATTGGTATATTTATGAAGGGCATAACCAAAGAGCCAAGCAAAAAGAATAGCGCTAAAAAAACTAGGAACACTCATTCCTAGTGTACTTACAATCTGTATGGTTTTGTCAACCCATGTGTCCCGCATTTGCGCAGAAATAATCCCTAAAAAAACACCAATACATATGGCAATTACAATTGCGGTAACAGCAAGAACAATCGTGTTGGGTAACGTTTCGGCAATTACTTGTGTGACGGGTTTACCTGTCTTTTGAAAACTTTCTCTTAGGTATGGATATTTTACTGCTAGCGTGCTATTGCCAATCTCAAATAATGGAGTAGCGCTGTACTTGCCAGAGGATAGAGATGTATAGTTTTGCTCATCATTAGCGTGTAGAGAGAGCAAAGAAAGATCGTTAATGTAGTATGCGTATTGCGTACTTATAGGCTTATCAAATCCATATTTTGCACGCACTTTAGCTAGTTGTTCTGGATCTTCATTTTGATCTAGCATCATACGTGCGGGATCTCCAGGAAGTACCGTAAACAAGAAGAAAATGACGGTTACTACTCCCCATAATGTGAGAAGCGCATAACCTAATTTATATAATAGGTATTTAATCAATTGGTGCCGCCTTACCTTCGAGCATTTGCTGTTTTGCAGCAAGCGCTTCATCAATAGTTATTTCTTTGTATTCAAACTCTTGTCCGAAAAGATCTTTTCCATATTGCTCAATAGTTTGAGGAAATCCAGCTGCAGCACGTCTTTCATTTACATCTTGTGGATCTGCTATAGGCCATATAAAATCGGCCATGTTTGGGTATGTTGCTCCTTGAGTACCATAAATTTGAGGTTCGCCGTTACTCATAAGTAAGCGGTCTTCCATCATTGCAACAAGTCTGTATGGCAGTTCGCCATCTTTTCCAGCTTTTTTGATGGTATCTATGTAGGTTGGGATTTTATCAGGATTATGCTGGATCACATACCAAGCAGCAGTATTTGTAGGTTCGCCCACGATACTCTTCCCAGGATATCCTTTAGTTTTTATGGTATATTCAATACGCTCAAGATTAATACTATCTAGTAATTCCTGTTGCTTCCAGATAAAATTTTGAAATTCCTCTGGAGCAACGCCTAGCTTTTTAGCTTCGGCATTCTTTTCTTCACCATCTTGCAAGTACATCATCCTTCTGTACTTTTGATCAAGAATGGCTATACTATCTAGCTCGTGTTTAAGTGTGAAATCTAGATTAGGCTTACTATTTTCTAAGGTTTGTAACCGCAGATCTTGAGCATCATTATAGTGAAGCTTCTGTAAGATAGTTCCTTTGTGAAGACTCACAATCCCAGGATTTGCACGTACAATAGTTTTTAAAACCGTTTCATCTGTAAAGTAGAAGTTAAAGGGAAGTTTAAAAGCTTGCACAAACTCATCTGTTACCTCTTGAGAGGAAGAGCTTAAGCCTATTACATTATATCCTTTTCTAATTGCGTCTTCTGCAGTGGTTCTTATATTATAGTAGCCTTCTCGTTCTGTACTGGTTAAGTTATAAGCAACTATTACAACGAGATTTTCTTTCTCAAGAAATTCTGTGGTGTAGTTTTCTCCTCCACGCTCTATTGTAAAATCATGTACTGGTGGCTCATAACCTTCGGCGGTCTGTAACACTTCGTAGGAGATAAATTCTCCGTCTACTTGTGGGTAGCCTCCTTCTGTTGTAATAACTTCTTCCTTGCCATCAATATTAAATTTCCATCGATATTCAAAGGTAGCTTCTGGCGCGCCCTCTGGTGTTTTCATTCCTTCGGCAATATTTGAACCTACTTTATAAGCTCTAAAATCTAACAACGGCAAGTGCTCTAGTACATGCATACCAAAAAACATACACCCTATAAATGCTGTCTCTTATACACATCTGACGCT
>CAJXSW010000019.1 GCA_913060645.1 uncultured Dokdonia sp.
TACGAGATAGGAGTCCGTCTCGTGGGCTCGGAGATGTGTATAAGAGACAGATATGTAGCACTCTGAGCAGCTTTTGTGGTGTCACGCATTCCTTTTGCAAAGCGAATAGCCTTAACCCACTTCTTAAGTTTCTTATTCTTGTTAAGTAAGCCTTCTAACCACGTTTGCTTAGTCCCTATCTTTTGAACGTAAGGCGTGTTTATGACAGTACAAGGTGTACCAGAAATCTTTTGAGTCATCACGATATCCTTAGCACCAAAGTCCACACAAGCTTGCTTGTATTCTTGAGATACTGGAGCCTCTTCTGATGCTATAAAAGGGCTTCCTATACTTGCTCCTATGGCACCGTAAGACATGGCGCGTTCGAGATCTTGTTTATTTGCAACGCCTCCAGCAGTGATTACTGGAATTGTACAGTTTTCATTAAGTTCTTTTATTAATGCTTCGGGAGCGATGTTACCTCTGTGTCCTCCTGCTTGATTGTTTACAGCAACGAGCGCATCACAGCCCATAGCCTCAACCTTTTTTGAATAACCAAGGTCTGTTACATCACAAAACACTTTGATTCCCTTAGGTTTTGCCTGCTCAATCACCATTTGTGGTGATCCTAAGGATGTAATTATAAAGTCTACCCCTAGCTCACAAGCCGCTTCCAGCTGTGCAGGGTATTTCATGTTTGACTTATTTACAATGAGGTTAATACCAAATGCTCCTCCAGGAACTTTGGCAGCCTTAAGCTCAGTAATTGCTGCCTTAAGTTCATCTATCGTTCTATAATTGAGTGCTGGTACGCAAGCAGCAATTCCGTTTTCCATTCCGGCTTTGAGCATCGCTACATTAGATACCAAAAACATAGGTGCCATAATGATAGGATGTGTAATTCCAAGTAAATCTTTTAGGGTAGGTTTTGTTGTGCTCATAACATTCAATTTAAACAAATATAATCAATCTTACTATGCGTGCATAATACATTTATGCTAGATCGCAGCCGTAATTTTCTCAACAATATCAGTAGGTAAGATAGTATTCATCACATCTTCATACCCTTCTGGCACTACGTTTCCATATATTGAAGTCGGTATCCTTGGATACTTTTTTCTATCTGAAAGCAGGCAGTTTTGCTCTTGATTAAAAGGAGCAAATCCTGCGTGTGGATGCGTTACTCCCCATAATGTTACCGTAGGGATTCCATACATGGCAGCAAGATGTGCATTACCACTATCCATAGCGAGCATACCATCTAGCTGACTGATAAGATTAATTTCTTCTTTAAACTTGAGTTTTCCGGCGACCACCTTTGTCATTACGAAACCTTGTGAAAGGTCTCTAAGAATCTCTTCCTCATCTGGCGCTCCAAAAAGGAATAAATGGTATTCTTTTTTATCATCTAGCTGTCTAATGACCTGTTCCATCAAGTTTAGTGGATATTGTTTTCCTTGGTGTGCTGCAAATGGCGCAATGCCTATCCACTTTTTATGACAACCAGCAGTAAACTCCATTACCTCATCTTGCTTGTTAGGCTTCGGTAAAGCTTCCGGAGTAAAGTGATGCCCGTCTAGCTCTTGAATAACATCTTGATATCTAGCTATGGTGGTTTTAAGGGCTTTAAAAACTTTATCCGTGTTTCTAGTAAGTGCTTTTTTATCTGGTCTACCCTTATCTAGGCAAACGCTGGGAAGATTAAGAAACTTACGCAGCATTTTTGAACGAATTACATTGTGTAAATCTGCTACATGAGTAATTCCTGACTTTTTAAGTTGGCGAGAAAGTTTCCACATACCGCTCACCCCTTTGTGTATGGTATTTACTTCGGCAGCGATAAAAGTTACATTAGGTATTGCTTCTACAATAGGCCTAAAAAAAGGTTTTGAAAGGAAGGATATTTTTATTTCTGGGTTCGCTTTCGCGAAAGCGTACACCACAGGCACTGTCATCGCAACGTCTCCCATTGCAGAGAGACGAATGATGAGCATGTGTTTTTGTTGAGCCATTATCTCGCTAGACTTGTGAAGGGTTTATCTATTTTAAACTAAATCCTTCAACAGATAATTATTTTTTGATGTTGCGTAGTACTGGGTTGAGCTCATCGTCATTGTACATCTTCATCTGCTTATAGACTTTCATGTATTTATCCCCCTTTGAGATATCCTCAAGTAAGGTGTCTATCGCTGTCGAAAGATCTACGCGTTGCTCTAGTAATATGTCAAGTTTAGTTTTACAAGCTGCTCGGTGTGCATCACTAGCATCTGTACGAGTTGCTTCCTCGTCCATATGGTACACTTTAAGCGCTAGAATAGATAAACGATCTACTCCCCAAGCCGGACTTTCTGTATTAATTGTGGCACCTTCTTTAACCTCAACGCTATTATATTTTTCAAGAAAATAGCTGTCTATATATTCAACCATATCTGTACGATCTTGGTTAGACGCATCAATCTTACGTTTTAGAGTCAAGGCTGCTACTGGATCAATCTGCGGATCACGAATGATGTCTTCATAATGCCACTGTACCGTATCTATCCAGCATTTTCTGTATAATAGGTGGCCCAATAAATCTTCACTTTTATCATATTTATTGATAAAAGGTTGGTCTACCGTATTTACTAAATGATAGGTATCGATTGCTTCTTTAAAAATGGCGTTTGCCTTTTCTGTAAACATATAATTGTTTTCTATAATGTAATTATTCTATAATGCGGAGTCCCTCGTATAACGTATAAATCCTCTAAGGAATAGGGACAACATGCATTGTATACAAAGATATTATTTTTTGATTTGGAATCACTGACTGCCATAAAACATAATAGCATCTCTTAATTTAAGAGCAAGAATGAAGTCATTAAGGTATTAGATGTATAAGGATAGGCAATAATATGATAAGCCACAGTAAGCTTTCCTTAAATATTAAACTCTCTGTTTGCTCCAAGTAATTACTTACAATAATGGTCATTACGGGAATAATAAAATACCACTCAGCCCCTGTTTTTGTGGTGGTAAATAAGATTAACAGTAATCCCACAGCTAGTATTCCTAGAATAACCGAGTATCTACTTTTTGATCCGGTAGATGCCCTTCTTTGTTCGCCTAGATATTTCCAGATGGTCCATAATAATGTCCCTATAAAGAAAGCAATTGCAGCAAGCACTTGTAAATTATTATAAGCTGTAAAATCTAGTGATATAGATTGAAATGACAACGACACCTCAGACGGATCACCCACTTGAAATAATAAAATGGAATAATAAATCACACTAAAACTCAGTAATGCTAGTAGTGGTATAAAGAGATATCTTACTACCGTAATTCTATAAAAAAGCAATGCTAGATAAATCGCTATAACGTACAGCCAGCTAAAATAAAAAGCTAGTGAGGCCAATAATATCCACAACGCAGCATCAAAAATCTTGCGTTCCATATGTAATTCTGACTTGAAACTGATGATCCTACGTAGCGCAATTAAGATAAAAAACCCAGCTATTAAAATGGCGTGATCCTTTAGAGCGACTGGTAATGCCAGGCTAAATGCTGCAAATAAAAGTACTCCATAAGATGATCGCTTAGTAAGATCATTTTTTTGAGAAACAAAACTTAATATAAACATTGTGAGTACATAAAGTATCCACATACCTAGTGTTGTAAATGTACTTAGCCACGTAAATGGCTCAGTAATTATGTCCCTATGACTATAAAAAAAGCCCAAGGTCATATATATCAAAACAATTGCAATAGCGAGTGGTTTTGATGACCCAAAAAATCTTGTGAGCATAGCTAGTTTTTTTCCTATTTTTGCAATAACATCTTTATAAGATGCATAATTAAGATTTCAATATTGTAAACATACAACATTATGAGTTTGACAGGACTTTACGAAGGCATTCAAGAATTTGCAGAAGCAACTTTATTTGCACCTTTCAACGCACTTGCAGAATTAGAACTGAGCAACTGGTGGCTAGCTAACGGAATCAACTGGTTCTTTATGCTTATTTGTGCTGCAGCTATCGTATACTGGGTTATGGAAATCAAAAAGTATGACGATAACGACACAGAATATCGCGAGGCAAAAGCTCACGGTTTCTTAGGTAAAAACAGCGAGCTAGAAAGCAACCTTTAAGTTACTATAGGTCAAAACCTATATCTGTACGATAATTCATCCTATCAAAATGTAGTTTTTCTATATTCTGGTAGGATTTTTTTATGGCCTCTCTGTAATCTTCATGGAAGGAAGTTATGGCAATCACTCTACCACCATTAGTAACTACTGCGCCATCTTTTTCTGTAGTTCCTGCATGAAAAGCTATAGAACCTTCAATTTTTTCAAGCCCTGTAATTACTTTTCCTTTGTCATATGCCTCTGGATATCCACCAGAAACAAGCATCACTGTTGCCGCACTTCTAGGATCTAGCTTAAACTCTTGCTGGTCTAATGTTTGATTATCAACAGCTTTAAAAAGTGATACAAGATCAGACTGGATACGTGGTAATACTACCTCTGTCTCAGGATCACCCATGCGTACATTGTACTCAATTACCTTAGGGTCATCTCCTACTTTGATAAGACCAATAAATATGAATCCCTTGTAATCTATATTTTCTTTAGTAAGACCATTAACCGTAGGCTTAACAATGCGGTCTTCTATTTTTTTCATAAAAGCATCATCTGCAAATGGTACTGGGCTTATGGCACCCATTCCCCCGGTGTTAAGTCCTTTATCACCTTCACCTATGCGTTTGTAATCTTTGGCAGTAGGAAGCACTTTATAGTTTTTACCATCTGTAAGCACAAATACACTAAGCTCGATTCCGTCTAGAAACTCTTCAATCACTACGGTCGTACTTGCATCGCCAAATTTACCACCAAGCATGCTTGCTAGTTCCTCCTTGGCCTCATTAAGATCTTCTATGATTAAAACTCCTTTACCCGCCGCAAGACCATCTGCTTTCAAAACATATGGAGGATTTAAGGTTTCTAAAAACGCTTGTCCTTTCTCTAGTGTCTCTGCTGTAAAAGCTTCGTAGGCAGCCGTAGGAATATCATGAGCGATCATAAATTCTTTTGCTCGCTCCTTGCTTCCTTCAAGTTCTGCTCCTTCCTTGCTTGGGCCAATTACAGCAACGTTTTTAAGAGACTCATCTGCTTTAAAGAAGTCATATACTCCTTGCACAAGCGGATCCTCAGGTCCTACAACAACCATTGTTATTTGTTCCTTAATCACTAAAGCTTTAATGGCTTCAAAATCGGTTACGCCTATGGCAACATTCGTTGCAATTTGAGCAGTACCTGCATTTCCTGGTGCAACAAAAAGTGAATCACATTGCTCGCTCTGTGCTAGTTTATAAGCAAATGTATGCTCGCGTCCTCCAGAACCTAAGATTAAGATATTCATTATGGTATATTTTGCGTTTAGACAAAAATAAATGTTTGTATTTTGGCTCCCTAATTAAGACGATGTGAATTTATTCAACTGGGCTTTAAAAATGAAAGGATTTGATACCGCTTTCGCGAAAGCGGAATTGCAACGTATCATAGATATCCCAGAGAATCAATATGCGGCTTATATATCTGAGCAGAAAAAAAAGATTGTTACCCATCACGAAATCTATAATTCATTTTATAGAAATCTTCTTACCGAAAGAGACGAAAAAGATTGGGAAACACTGCCAGTGCTAACAAAATCAGATTTACAACAGCCTCTTGAAAATAGACTTTCTCAAAACTACGACCGCAAGAGTGTATACGTGAGTAATACTTCTGGTTCTTCTGGACATCCTTTTATTTTTGCAAAAGACAAAGTTGCTCATGCCTTGAGCTGGGTGAGTTTTCAACATAGGTATAATTGGTATCATCTTGATCTGGATACGTCAAAACAGGCCCGTTTTTATGGAATCCCTCTCAATAAAATAGGATATCGGAAGGAAAGGCTCAAGGACAAACTAGGCAACAGATATCGTTTTCCCATTTTTGATCTTTGCGAGCATAAGCTTGCAGATATGGTTAAGAAATTTAGCAAGACACCATTTGACTATATAAATGGCTACACAAGTAGCATAGTATTACTAGCTAAGCACTTGAAAAGGCACCAACTTATACTCACAGATATTTGCCCTACTCTTAAGGCATGTATTGTCACCAGTGAAATGCTATTTTCTGATGATTTAAAATTAATGGAACAGCAATTTAATGTCCCAATCATCAATGAATATGGAGCCTCAGAAGTAGGACTTATAGCCTTTCAAAACAAGAAGAATCAGCTTGAGGTAGACAGTGAACTGTTATTTGTCGAAATTCTTGATGATAACGATAAGCCTGTACCTCAAGGTGTTGTAGGGCGTATTGTAATCACATCTTTTTATAATAAAGCACATCCTTTTATACGTTATGATATAGGTGATATGGGATCTTTATCACCGCAGAGCACACTTAAAAAACCTATTTTAGAAAACCTACAAGGTAGAACAAGTGATATTGCACGTCTTCCTAGTGGTAAAGTAGTTCCTGGCCTCACATTTTATTACGTGACCAAAAGTATTATAGAGGAAGATGGCAATGTAAGTGAGTTCATTATTGAGCAAACTGCTCAAGATTCCTTTACATTTATTTATACCTCTGAAAGACCACTAAATGCTCACGAGAAAATAAATATTGAAAAGGCTACCGCCAAATATCTTGAAAGTGGACTAAAATTATCTTATGAAAAAGTAGCTGCCATGGACCGTAGTAATAGAGGAAAGCTCAAACAGTTTACATCTCTACTCTCTTAGACATCGTATCGCTGTATCCACTTAGGTCTCATTACAAAATACTCCCAGAAAAAGCGTACTAAATATAGGGTGGCTGCTATATGAGAATATCCTAGGCAAGTTTTGTAAAACTGGTAGTTGTACTTAACGAGATTTAATTTATTTGAGCTCATTGAGCCTTCACGTACTCTATAAAAAGCTAGGTCTTCTTGCAAACCTAAGGCGGGTTTTTCGCTCTTCTTTATCGCGTCTAACCACAGCGCCCAGTCTTGTCTTTTTCTAACGTCTGGAGCGCTTATTTTACCTATTGAGGTTGCATTGTAAATACCTGTGAGATTTCCCACATAGTTATTGCTGTGTTGCTTTTTGTAATGGAGCTCTGGTAATGCCACGATGCGTTTACCAAGTGGTTTTCCCTGTTCATCTATATGTACATAGCTGGTATAAGAAACGTCACAAGCTGTTTTTTGCATGAAAGCAATTTGCTTCTGGAGTTTTTCTGCATGCCATAAGTCGTCAGAGTCTAAGAATGCAATGAATTTTCCTTGGGCAGCTTCTGTTGCAATGTTGCGAGTGTGTGCGGCACCACTATTTCGCGAAAGCGTAATAAGTTTAATTCTATTATCAAGAGCTATTAGCGCTTTTACAATTTGAACAGAATCATCTGTTGAGCAGTCATCAACGATAATTTGCTCCCAGTTTTGATACGTTTGTGCTTGAATACTCGCGATGGTTTGAGCAATAAATGGTGCTGCATTATACAGCGGAGTGATAATGGAGACTAGTGGCTGTATATCTTTTTTAGTAAGCTTTGTCATCTCCTACAATAGCTTTGTAAATAGTATTAAAAACAATTTTAATATCTAAAAAGAGTGACCAGTTTTCTACGTAGAATATGTCAAATTTTACGCGGTTCACAATATCTTCATCGGTCTCAATTTCTCCTCTATATCCACTTACTTGCGCAAGGCCTGTAATTCCAGGTTTTATAAAGTGACGTACCATAAATTTATCTATACGCTCCGCATACATATGTGTGTGTCTCACCATATGCGGTCTAGGCCCCACCACAGACATGTCTCCCTTAAGAACATTTATAAATTGTGGCAACTCATCCATACTCGTTTTACGCAAGAAGCTACCTACTCTAGTAATACGACTATCATTTTTACTCACCTGCTCAATATCTGCCTCTTCATTATCTCGCATAGATCGAAATTTATAGCAGTAAAACTCGTGATAATCTAATCCGTTACGTTTCTGTTTGAAAAACACAGTTCCTTTAGAGTCGAGCTTTATTAAAATTGCAAGCAAAGGGGTAAGCCATGATAATACGCCTACAAGTACAGCAATAGAAAGAACGATGTCAAACGCACGCTTAATAAACTGATTTAATGGCTTATCTATAGGGATGGTACGCAATGATAGAATGGGAGTAATCCCTAGATATTGATATTCTAGTTTCTTTGTAAAGATCTCGCGGCTGTCTGGAATAAATTTTAATATCTTAAGGTTGTTATCTGTAAATTCAGATATCTCTCTCAACTCTTCATTAGTAAACTGCTCTACTGAGCAGTAAACCTCATCTACACTATTCTCTAATATGTAATTAAATATGCTGTCAAGAGATACACTTGGGTCTTTTATATCAAAGGTGCTACTCACTACATAACCATACCTTTTGTTTTCATCAAAAAACTTTTTAAGCTCCTTAACTTGTACATTCCAGCCTAAAATAACAACACGACGATGGTTACCTCCCAAAACCGCTCTATACGTTTTTAACAAATAGAATACTCCAAATTTATTGATCCCTACACCTATAAAAACATATAAAACATATAGAAACACAGCTATTGGAGAGGCGTCTACTGTTTGAAATAGACCAAAGAATGCAAAAACAAGTAATGCAAAAATGAATAACTGTAATAGTAAAAGAGATACTATACGTGTAGGCTTAGTATACCTATAAACTTCATAAAAATCTGACTTGATGGTTGAAAAAATCCAAGTTGTCGTGATATATAATGAGAACACCACAAAATCTTCCTTCATGATAAGGCACACCTTAGCGAGTAATAAAATAATCACTAAGTCTATACCATATATTGCGGGCCTTATATAAAAGGAATATCTACCTACGCGTTGCGCCATACTTACTTGCGTATGTGTTTTGAAAAGTCTTTATGTTCACTTTTATATAACTGCTCCTGAGATAAGCTTTTAAAATATTCGAACGTCTTTCTCATGCCTTCCTTGCGGTCTACCTTAGCCTCCCAATCTAGTAGTTCTATTGCTTTTGAAATATCGGGTTTACGTTGCATAGGGTCGTCTACTGGTAAATCTTGATAAATTACCTTTTGATCTGTTCCGGTAAGTTTTATAATCTCCTCAGCAAAGTCTTTTATCGTGATTTCATCTGGGTTACCTATGTTTACTGGTAGTGCATAATCACTTAATAGTAGACGGTAAATCCCTTCTACTTGATCGTCTACATAGCAGAAAGAACGAGTCTGTAAACCGTCACCAAATATCGTTAGATCTTCTCCCCTGAGTGCCTGTCCCATAAATGCAGGTATTACTCTACCATCATTAAGTCTCATGCGAGGTCCATAGGTATTAAAGATTCTCACTATGCGGGTTTCTAAGCCATGAAAACGATGATAAGCCATCGTGATAGATTCTTGAAAACGTTTTGCCTCGTCATATACCCCTCTAGGTCCTATAGTATTTACATTACCATAATAATTTTCATCTTGAGGATGTACCAGTGGATCACCATAAACTTCAGAAGTTGATGCAATCAAAATACGGGCATTTTTAACCTTAGCCAACCCTAATAGGTTGTGTGTTCCTAAAGAACCCACTTTAAGTGTCTGGATAGGAATTTTAAGATAGTCTATAGGACTTGCTGGTGATGCAAAATGCAAGATGTAATCGAGTTCACCAGGTACATGTACAAATGTTGTAACGTCGTGATGATGGAACTCAAATTGCTCTAACTTAAAAAGGTGCTCAATGTTTGATAAATTCCCTGTAATAAGGTTATCCATACCAATTACATGAAAACCTTCTTTAATAAATCTATCACATAAATGAGACCCTAAAAATCCTGCAGCACCCGTAATTAAAACTCTCTTCATAATTGGTTGATTAATCTATACAGACTTAAAAATCTGTGTTCGTAAAAATAAGGAAGTATTAGCTGCTTGTAAAGCCTAAGCCTTATAACCTACTCAGGGTTTGAGAAAATTTCTCTAAAATAGGTTTCCTTGCAAATTTTTCAAGTACATACTTTCTCGCAGCTGTACCCATAGTCATAGCTATTTCTGGAGTCGAATTGAGAGTTTCTAGCTGGCTCAATATTATATCTACATTAATAACGGAGTTATAATATCCACCATTTGAATCTTTTATAATCTTAGCTGGCTCTGCGTCTGGGTGACCGGTGATGATAGATGGTCTAGCACTAGCCATCATACCTAGAATTTTAGAAGGCATAACCGTATCTACAACTTCGCCTTTTTGAAATAAAATATGCACATCTGCACTAGCAAGTAAACTTGACAACTCTATAAATGGAACAGGCGGGTAGAATTTTACCTTCGTGTCTTTTAGATTTTCCTTTAGAACCTCCATTTTTGCCCCTGCCCCTACTACAATTACTTCAAAACTATTAAAATCTAATGCTTTAACCACATTAGTAAATAACTGCCAGTCTTGCTTATCTCCCACATTTCCAGAATACAAAACACTACACTTATCATGAGAAAAATAAGGATGTGCTTGTGACTTAGATGGATCACTCTCGGCTGCATCAATCCAGTTGGGTAGATAGTAAGTTTTGGAAGTGGTTTTCTCTTTAAGTTTGGCAAGCATTGTTTGACTTATAGTGCTTACATAATCTGCCTTATTAAGAATACTACGCTCTAATTTCATCAAAGCTTTGTATGCCATACTTGTATTTTCAACTCCAGAGGCAAGACCCGACTGAAAAGCTGCATCAAATTCAAAATCTTGAATGTGAATCCAGTGTTTTGCGTTACGCTTTCGCGAAAGCGTATTACCTAACCACGCACTGCTCGTAAAAGGGATTACAGAGATTACAATGTCACACGCTGCAATCTGTTTGAAGTTAAAGCGTGATCCTATGGTAAAATCGGCTATGTGGATAACGCGTTTTAAGAATGTAGGCTCCTTGGGAGTAAACTGCTTATATCGATATATATCAATGGTTCCCTTCTTCTCATGTAAATAAGTTCCTTTGTTTTGATATGATTCTACTATCTCCCATTTTGGGTAATAAGGAAATGCTGTAATCACCGAAAGCAAAGCCCCTTGTGATTCCAGATATTCTGCTAGTTGTGTGCTATAAAGTCCTATTGCCGTGTCTTCTGGATAGAAGTTTAAGGAGATAAGCGTGATATGTTTGCCTTGTAGGTTATTCAATACGATCTTTTATAATGATTGCTGGTGTACCTGTGCAGATTTTTCCTGCTGGTAAATTTTTAAAAACACTGCTTCTAGCACCTACCACAGTACCATTCCCTATTGAAACTCCAGGTGCCACATAGACATCTGTAGCAATCCAGCATTTTTCTCCTATAGTGATAGGGTGTGCTTCTATTTCAAAACTCGGAGAATGATAATCATGTGTTCCTGTACATAAGTAACTGCGTTGTGACACCACAGCATTTGCACCTACAGTAATAGGTCCCAGCGTATAAAGCGCCACCTCATCACCTATCCAGCAGTAATCTCCTAAAGCTAATTTCCAAGGATAGGTAATCTGAGCAGTGGGTCTTATAATCACTTTCTTACCCACTGTTGCTCCAAAGCATCTTAATAAAAACCGTCTCCAGCCGTATAAAGCTTGCGGAGAGTTTCTGAACAAAACAACGTACACAATACGCCATAATTGTACTATTATTCCAGACTTACCTCTGAAATCTTTAGGGGTATTATATGATTTTAAATCTTGATAGTTCACTAGCTTTTAAAAATATTAGTAAGCCTTTCTGAAAAGGCTGTTATCGTAAAATTTTTATTAAAGTAATTCACGTTACCTTCTCCTATTTCCTTGATAGTGGTAACATTGTTTGCAAGGTACTCCATCTTGGCCGCTAGATCTTCTACCTCTTGCTTTTCTACAAGAAAACCGTGTTTACCATCTTCTATCACATCTACAATCCCGCCTTGTGTGGTGGTAACTATTAATGATCCTGTTGCCATGGCTTCAAGTATAGAAATAGGTTGTCCTTCCATAGCATAATATGTAGGTAATACAAATACATTACCCCACTCAAAGAGTTCTTTCTTTTCTTTTCCGCGCACGACTCCTTTGTAATCTGTGTTTTTGAGAGTGAGCAGCAATGGGTTTACTTGAGACCACATTTCGGTAGTGACACCGCCTCCTATCTGTGCATGAAATGGCACTCCTTTGTCTTGAAGAATTTTAAGTGATTTTAAAAAGACTAAAATACCTTTCTCCTCCATCAAGTTACTCAAATATATAAAACGAGGTGTAGTATAGGTCTTTGTAATATTTTCTTGTAAATATTCTTCGGCAAAATTAGGAAGTACGTGTATATCCTTCGGCTGTAAAAATGGAGTGAGATTAGCAATTAAAGATTGAGACAGTACAATCCCTGTAGTTGTTTTCGACATTAAAAAATGGACGATTCTTTGTTGCACACTACTCATTTGTTCATATGCAGTACCCAGGTGATTACCATGTATGTGGGTAATTATACGCTTTCGCGAAAGCGTACCAAACCCAATAAACAAGGCGTATTTAAGAACACCAAAAAAGGTCTGTCCTGGTGTTATATATAAAATATCGTTTGAAAAAACTTTAAACGCTGCTGTATTATACTTGAGATTATGCCAAAGTTTTTTAAATGAAAAACTTCCTAATTTCTCATCTAGCTCGCTAAATGAGGTGTTAACTACAGTCACTCTGAAACCTGCCTTAATTAACAATGTACTTGCTACCTGGTTAGCCAGCGAAACCCCGGTGGTGGGCTCTGGAAAAGGGCCTACAATAAGTATCTTTTTATTAGTCATTAATAGGTGTGGCAAATAAGGTTTTGGCAGAAAGAAAATTAAAAAACAACGAGAAGTAAATGACCCCTGATTCTTTTTCAAAAATATTATCTGTGAGCATCATTATGCTATAGAATATGATTACCAAGATCAGTAGCTCATTATTGAACCTAACGGCAAAGATAAAATTTAAAACGAGTGTAGCTAAGAAAGCAAGCAACGCAATGAGACCTCCTATAAGCAATAAACTAAGAAACTGATTGTGGGCATTATATCCTCCTTCTTCTAGTAGTTTGGTTTCTAAAAGCTCGTATCTCTCTGTGAGCACCTCGCGGTAATCTCCAACACCATAGCCAGCTATAGGACTTTCTCGTATAACATCTAAGACTATTCCATAAATGGTAAATCTAATGTTTGTAGATGTAGGAGCTCCCTGGGTAATGGATTCAATATTTTTAAATTCTAAAAATTTATCTCTTGTGCGTGGTATGGCAATCATCAATACCAGTAGACCTACTATTACAAAAGCGTACGGTTTTACTAAGCCTTTATTACGCTGAAAGAGCACAAAGACAAAGGATACAACCATAAGTGCTATAATAGATCCCTTCTTTGCATAAAGTAATAAAAACAATACTAGTACAAGGTTTATAATAAGCAGTCCAACGATTTTCCATCGTGATTTTAGGGATCGAAATATGTATATGGAGAAAAGTAAAGCAGCACTACAATGCATTCCAGAATAAATAGGATGAATTTTATATTTACCTACATGAATTTTCATGATTATAGGAAAGTGCATAAGCATCTCATCAAAACTATAATGCGTTATATAAAACCATAAAAAGGGTATAACGTTAAACAAAGCGACAGTAACCACATATACAGCAAAGTATCTTTCTAGATGAGTATGTAATCGCTTAATGTCTTCTCGAGAATACATTGCAAAACAGAGTGGAAAGAGTATTAACGATAAAAATATGGTGAGCTTTTTTATGCCAAATTCAAAATTGTCACTGTAGAGTAAAGTGCTCGCTACTACGATATACACAAGTCCATTTACTATAAAAAAACGAAAATTAAATGTGTTCTTACTTTTAAAAAAATGTAGTATTGAAACTACAGCAAATAGACCTATAGCTATAGACTTTGCATTAGAAGGTAGTAATACAGATGTAAATAATAGAAAGAGAGCACCTTCCGGTAATCTTAAGCTTTTTTGATGTGACTTTGCTTCCATTTTTGTTGATTGATTATTCCTTGTTTGATAAAATAATCTAATATTTTGGCAATACCCATAACTCCAACGAGGGTTCCTACGTAATATGAAAATCCATTTGCAAAATCACCTCTAAGAAAGAACACAAGATGAATAGCAAAATAAAAAGCCATCATCTTTTTCAGTAAGATACTACTTTGTAACCAAGTAAGTAAGTAAACAAGTGTGTACGCTAATGCTATTGCAAGCAGTATAACTCCCATTACTCCAAAGTTAATATAACCTTCTGAAACCATGGGGTTAGATAGATTACTAAAATTAAAGCCATAACTATCTATAAGGTGCTCTCCTACAAGTTGCCCGGTTGTTGTAGGTTTATCTGGCCATATTTTGCGTGGCACGAAAAACAGAAAGGCACTTAACAATTGATATCCGTATGAAAATCCCTCATACTTAACATAATCTATGGTGGCTACAATATTTATAAATGCATCATAGTGTAATGTATTAAAAACCTCCCCGATACCTTCTCCCTCAAATTCGTCTAGAAGCAATCGAGGTTGTATAAAAATCTCACGTAAAGATGACCTCACATGTGTAATTATTGCAGATAATGGAAATACAATAATCATTGTAAAAAACATAAAAAACATAGTTTTCACATTGCTATTAAATATTCCAGGTATAAAGAGGTAAATAATTGATATGTAGATAGGTCCTAAAGCATTGCGCTTTTCTACTAGCGGGTTTTTAAACCACAACAAGAGCATTACAAAGATCATAAGTACTAATGCTATTGCCAATAAATTTTTTGACGAGCTTTTTGCATTCTTGTAATATTGCACTGAAAGAATAATTCCTCCTAACGGAACTACAAATAGTAGTTTTTTCCATAATAGCAATGCCGACGTTCCAACAGAAAACGATGTCTGTCCTGCTCTTGAAATCTCACTTATCACAAAATCATAACTTGCTATAAAAACGAATAATGATATTCCTAACAACCCTATTAATACCAAGGGTAATCTTTTATCACTCTCTATGTTATGTTTTACGACTCTAGTTTTTCTAGTTTTTTTAAGCAATGTATAAGTCCCAAAGAAGAAAGTAGTAAATATAACAACAAGCACATTTGCATAAATAATACCTCTAGGTGTATAAGGGAGGTTTGTAATAAAATCTGCATTCTTATTACCTATCACCCGCAGTTGCAATATGGGCGCTATTATGAAAAATAAAAAGTTAAAAACAATATACACAGATATAAAAGGAGAGTACTCTTTCTCCTTATATAAATGCCACCAGAGAAGTGTAAATAGCACTAAGTTACTCACAAAAAAAGATGCCCATACCTCTATCTCTGTTGCAAAATTTGCAAATAGAAATGTGCTTATTACTATATAAGCTCCAAGGAGCACTGCTTTTCCCAATTTACATTTTATATTTAAGTCAATATCATTTGCATTTACCCACAAAGACATGTCTGTTTACAGCCAGTTCCTCATCCAAGATATATTCAAAACGCTCTCTAAAGGCAGAATCAAACCACTCTAAAGAGTAGTAATCAGGAGTTTTAGGAATATTGTTCATATCACCAAAATAAAGACCTAAAGGCATAAATTCAACTATTACATAGTTAGCTGAAAGATTCTCTAATGTATCAAAAATATGATCTAATGAAACATCCTGGGTAAGTATCAAATGATGTGTGACTGCTAACGCTATTACTACATCGCCTTGAATTCGATCAACAAAAGAAGATGTATTATGGCGCTGGTTAGGTCTCACAAAATCATGTACTAGAGTTAAATAATTGTCTTGACTACCATTAACTTTAAAATTTTGATCAAGCGCATTCTTATCATAATCTGTAGAAATCATTGTAGACAGATGCGTATTGTTAATCAAAAAATTAGCAAATTTACCTTGGTTTGACGCTAGTTCAACAGCGCTAGTTGCATCTGCCATGTGCTTAGTTACGATTTCCTTAATCCTTAGAAAACGTTTGTCATTTTTTGGATCTTTATCATCATGGTAATCCTTCCAGTAAGAATCAAATGAGCTCCTGTCAATTTTACCAATGAGTTTACGGGCATGCTTTGTACTATAGTTGTTCTGAAATGCCTTTTTAAATCGTATGAGCTTTTCAAAGTGCTTATGATTACCATATTTATCAATGACTCTAGAATAACGAGCAGACGCTAGTCTACGTTTACTAAATCTTATATGGTACAAGAGATTTGAAATACTTTTTCCAAAAAGACCTGCATAGCGGTACCTTAAGTTAAATAGATCTTTATCGTTATAAAATCCATTATATAAAAAAATGTTGTTGGGAACATCTGCATAGCCTTTTTTGTAAAGAAATAGAGGAATATAAAATGAGTTATAAAAATTAGAAAAGCCAGACCAACTATTTTGGTTTCGAACATCTCTTTTTATAAAACTTCCAAAATCAACATAAACAGGCTTATTCATCATAAACACGACATTATAGGCGTGACTATCAAAAATCTCATACCCATGCTTAAAAGCAACCTCGTTTGCGTCTAAAACTACGTTTGCGGCTTTATGTAACATTGAAAAAGACCACTCATAAGGGTAGTTCCAATATTCAATATACTCATGTTCAATTACTAGTTTATAACCTTCTATCTCAACGTCAGATATCCATGTATTAACAAATAATTCTTTCTCAATAAGCTCACTTATCAAGCCGCAATCAAACATATCCTCTACTTGAGAGATATACTCATCGTTTACAGCTCTAAATATTTTTTTTCCATAAAAATAAAGTGTACACATCTGATCAATAGAAAAGTCTACAGTTTTAAGGTTTTTTACTTTTAAAGGAGTACTCATAATAGACGTGTCCATGTGTTTATATTGAAAATATTTACAAACGCTTTGGTTTGTAGCTTAAAGTTTTCTCTTGTTTTTTTAAACAGTGCATTAATCAAATATCCTGAAATTGCATAAGAGATAAGTGTTGCGTAGGCCGCCCCAACTAGTCCATACCACTTTATGAAAAAGATATTTAATGTAATATTTATAATTGCTCCAACAACCAATCGTATACTGGAAAATTTTTCTAGATTTTCATTTAGATAATATCCCCAAGACCCATTACTCAAGAAAACAAAAACAATTGACCAAATATATAGAACTAGAACATCACTACTATCACTGTATTCATTTCCAAATAGCAATGGAACAAAGAAGTGTGCAGATAATGTATAAATCAAAGAAACTACTATTGCTATCTTAATAAGTAAATCGTAAAGCTGTTGGAGTCTTTTTAAAAATAAATCCCGATTGCTTTTTCTAATATTTACAAGTGATGGAAAAACTGATTGTGTGATTGCAGCTGTCACAAAAAGCCATATTCCCGTTAGTTTTACTGCCACGCTATATATCCCCAGTGATTCTTCACCTAAAATTTCCTTAATCATGACTTGGTCAATTTTCATGTATAATGCAGCTGCAACAGAACCTATAATTAAAAACCAACTTTTACTTAATAACCTTTTTGCCCAATAGGTTTTAAATTTCCACAGCCATATAGAAAGTCCTGAAACATGATAAGCAATAATGTAACTGAGAGATATAATAATCCATTCGGCAACAATTACATAACCAAAGTAAATTAAAGGAGTTTTTGAAAAAATAAGGAACACCTTAACCGCAGCAACAGCACCTACTGCAACGATGTTTCCTATAACCGTGTATTTACTACGTACATTGCTCTGAAAATAAAAATCAATCCCCTTAAAGCTTTGTAGGAGTATGCTTGACGCTATCACAAATATCATTGTATTTGTGAGTGTTGTATGATCTAAAAACTGAGTTGCACCCACTATGAGACTAAACATCACAACAAATCCTAATAGCCTTAATCCTAGCGTAGTTCCAAGAATTTCATCTCTACTTGAACTATTATTTACAAGCTCTTTCGTTACTATTTGGTCTAAACCTAAAGCCGCAATTGCAGCAAATAGATATACAAATGACTCTGCATAGCTTAATATTCCAAAATCGCTAGGACCTAAGTACCTAGCAATCCAAATGCCTATAAAGAAACCATCTAAAACACGTAGTCCTTTCTCAAATAATATCCAGACAGTATTTGAAAAATAGCGGCGAACATTAGCCTCCGCTAAAAATTGTTTCTTACCAAACATCTACAGGTTTCCTAGATACCAATTATATAATCTATTAACTCCATCCTCAAGCACTACCATATGTTTCCATCCTAAACTATTAAGTTTTGTAACGTCTGTAAGTTTGCGCGGGGTGCCATCTGGTTTTGAGCTATCAAAAATTAACGCTCCTGTAAAACCTATCGTTTCTTTGATGAGGGTAGCTAGTTCTTTTATAGAAATATCCTCTCCTGTGCCTATGTTTATGTGTGTATTCCTTACTTCGGTGGTGCTTCCTTTTACATCGTCAAAACTTGTGTTTTCTAAGATATGTACACAAGCATCTGCCATATCTTGACTCCATAAAAATTCTCTTCTGGGCGTTCCTGTTCCCCATATCTCAACACTTTCGGCTGTGACACCAAACTTTTCTAGTATAGGTTGCGCTTTCGCGAAAGCGGAAACATCAAGATCCTTACAAACCTCATCCTTCCTTCCTTCAGACAGTAGTTTTGCAAGGTGAATTTTTCTAATCAATGCTGGTAGCACGTGAGATTTCTCTAAGTCGAAGTTGTCATTAAATCCATATAGATTAGTAGGCATCACCGAAATGAAATCTGTTCCGTATTGCAGATTATAACTCTCGCAGAGTTTAATACCTGCTATTTTTGCAATAGCGTACGGCTCATTTGTATATTCTAAAGCGCCCGTAAGTAGCGCCTCTTCTGGCATAGGTTGCGGTGCATTTTTAGGGTAAATACAGGTACTTCCTAAAAATAACAACTTCTTAACTCCGTGTACATAACTCTGATGAATCACATTATTTTGAATCATGAGATTCACGTACAGAAAACCTGCTCGGTATGTATTATTTGCGATAATACCACCCACTTTTGCGGCTGCTAGAAAAACATATTCAGGCTTTTCTTGTTCAAAGAATTGTTGCGTTGCAACAGTATCTGTTAAGTCAAGTTCCTTGTGAGTTCGCGTGATTATATCCGTATAACCTTTCGCTTCAAGTGTATTCACAATGGCGCTCCCTACAAGACCGCGATGTCCAGCAACAAATATTCTAGCGTTTTTAGGTATTGGTGTGTTACTCAAAATAATTCATCGTTTTATATCCGCCTTCTTTGAGATAGCTGTCTTTCTTCATCAGCCTTAGGTCACTTTGCATCATATCGTCTACAAGTCCTTGTAGTTGATATTCTGGCTTCCAGCCAAGCTTGTTGTAAGCCTTTGAAGCATCGCCTATAAGTAATTCTACCTCTGTAGGTCTAAAGTACTTAGGATCCACCTCAACAACTACCTGCCCTATTTTTACAGGGTATTCTGTATTTTCTGATGCAATAACAATTCCTTTTTCATCTATTCCTTCACCTTCAAATGACAACGTAACACCTATATGAGCAAATGACATTTTTATAAAGTCACGCACCGTCGTAGTCTCTCCAGTGGCGATTACCCAATCTTCTGGCTCATCTGCCTGCAAGATCATCCACATCATTCTCACATAATCCTTAGCATGACCCCAGTCACGCTTTGCGTCTAGATTTCCTAGATACATTTTATCTTGTAAGCCTAAAGCAATTTTTGATGTAGCTCTAGTAATCTTTCTAGTCACAAAAGTTTCTCCTCTTACTGGAGACTCGTGATTAAATAAAATACCGTTACACGCAAACATATTGTAAGCTTCACGATGATTTACAGTAGACCAGTATGCATATAACTTTGCTACTGCATAAGGACTTCTTGGATAGAAAGGTGTTGTCTCAGACTGGGGTACTTCTTGTACCTTCCCATATAATTCTGATGTAGAGGCTTGATAAATACGCGTCTTTTTTTCAAGACCTAAAGCTCTCACTGCTTCTAATAGTCTTAAGGCACCCAGTCCATCTACATTTGCGGTATACTCTGGCATCTCAAAAGATACCTGTACATGGCTCATTGCACCTAGATTATAAATCTCATCTGGCTGTACTTCTTGTATGATTCTAAACAGATTTGTGCTGTCCGTAAGATCTCCATAATGAAGAAAAAATCGCTGGTTATCAATATGTGGATCTTCATAAAGATGATCTATTCTATCTGTATTGAATAAAGACGATCTACGTTTAATACCGTGTACCTCATAGCCCTTCTTAAGTAAAAACTCACTTAAGTACGCTCCATCTTGACCAGTCACGCCGGTAATTAATGCTACTTTATTACTCATAAATAATTATTAATATGTGGGAGAAACTATCCTTTTAGGACCGCTGTTTCACGCCTGTATGATTTGTATACACTTACAATCCCTGAGAGTATTAGAAATATAATCACTAAGCCTAATGGGAAAATAACAATCAAATTATCTGTTATAGATGACTTCTTTGATACTTGAATAGCACTTACGATTACAGCTACATCAGTATAGCTCACAAAATCATTTTTTTCAATCTCTAAATCTTCTACTAAGTCTGATTTAGTGTGAAATAATGATGCTAGGTTCTCATTTTGATTGTTAAAATAAAACCCCTCCCTGTCCTTTTGCTCTGATATATTGTTATCCTTACTGAAAGAATTGATAAGCTCATTTATCTGAGCAATAGATTGTTCTTGGCTTTCAAGATAAATCTTATGATTTTTAAGACCTTCTTTTTTCAACTCTTTAGCATAAGGGTTATCATTAATAAAAGATAAGAAAGACTCAATATCTTCTAAACTCTTATCACTGTCAAATACTATTCGGAGTTTGTGAAATTTAAACTTAGATAAAAACCGATCTGTTGCAAACAATTCACGGTCACCTTTGAGCTTAAACTCTCTCGTCATTTCTCCTAGCGCACCATCATTATCACCTATATAATTCACTAAGTCTATCACCTCTACTACTGGCTCTACGCTAACGTCTTTAATACTAAAGTTTTCAGGAGACTTACCAAGAGATGTTATAAAACCCTCATCATCTTCTTCAAGGTTATTATTAAACTGCTCTATTGCCGTATAAACGTACGCCTGGCTCGTAAAATTAGTTTTAAGTAACAGATTTGCCTCATAAGATGGCTCCTCCTTCAAAACGAACCCTAAAGCTATTCCAGCAACGATGAGTAATAAAAACGCCCACCACATTTTAATCATAAAATCAACAACTCTAAAAAATGAATAGACCACATTTTTAAATAGTCTACCTATCAAAGAAAAGATGTCTGAGAGGTCCATTTCTTGCTGATTTCCAGACTGATTGTAGTGATCGCTCATGTGCTTACTTAAAATTGAATGTTAGTTGTAATATATTCCTACTTATTAGTAGTAAATAGTTGGTGCAATATCTTTTCAGTGATTAGGTATGTAGGCTTCACTCCTGTAGTTCCTAGTCCGCCAGATGCTAGTGTGCTTCCTGTTTCTAAAGGGTTATCACTAGCATAATATGCATATCTAACTTTTACATCTTCTTGAATGCTCTTACGAAGTTTTGCGGCAGCTTGTATTGCTTTTTGATAGTGTGCTCCTTCCATTTCTAGACCTATCACACTCCACGTACTGTCATGGAAGAATTTAAGGATATCTCTATTTTGTAACGAGGTTCCTAATACAGAAACCATAGCACCTTCAAAAACTTCTAATCCATGTCCTTCAAAATCCTCTTTAGTAAGTTCGTTCTCAAAAGGATAATTATCTGCTGTTCCTTCAAAAAGGTGTGCACTTGGAATCATAAGATCCCCCTTTCCACCTTCTAGAATACCTGCTTTACCCATGATAGACACAGAATCTACATCTAAGTATGTTTTCTCCTCTCCTTCTTCATAAGGCTTAAGAAGCTCTTCCATAGTTTCATAAGCTTGCTCTCCAAAGGCATAGTCCATTACTATAATAACGGGCTGTTGTTCCTTTTTTACATCGTTGCTACAGAAGTCATTTTCAGCTACAGGCAGCTTACACATGTCAAAAATTTGTACATTGATATTTGTACCACTATCATCTGGCAGATATATCATTCCGTTTTGTAATGCGACTTTCTCTACTTTAGCACGTAGAGCTGCGTTACCACTATTACTAAGCATTTCATACACCTCTAATTTAGACTTTTTCTTAAGTTCAGACTTAAGTGCAAGTGGTGCATATAAAGTGTTCATAACTGAGTGCATGTTTGCACTAATAATATGAAGAGGTCTACCTAAAAGATTATTATCCTTTAAGGTAGCTTTAATATCATTTGCCCAGATCTCACCGTGTATGTGATGACCTAATCGTTCTCTTAGAACAGGACTAAAGGTAACTGTGCGTTTTTGCTCTTTAAGTACTTCTGCTATGGCAAGTTTACCTAACCAGTAAATAAGCTCAAAGAAGCGCTTGTTATTAGTGCGCGTATTAAAAAGAGGTGCAATTGCTCGTACTTCTGCAAAAGTGCGTCCTAAGATATTTGCGGTATGTGTAGTTGCAATCTCCCAGCTATTTTGATCTAGCTCTTCATTGTTTAAAACTGCTTTTTCTAGCTTTTCCCAATCACGTATTACAGCGCCTTCATCATTTATGAGGACACGTTTCATAATCTTATGAGACTCAATAAATAGGAAGGTCACGTGTGTAAGAATATCATAAATTTCAGAACGACCACGCGTGATCTCGATATTCATTTGCTCCTCATCTATACGGTAGCAATTACGACGACGTTTTGCTGGAATAATAGGTTCAAAGTGACTGTTTTTGTAGCCTTCATCACTTGTTAAGTTAATGAATCTACATTGCTCTATTCCTTCTGGAAGTCTATCAATAACGTAAAGAAGACCATCTAGTTCTACTTTTTCTTCGGCAATGGTACCGTAGATTTCTGGTCTTAATATAAGTAATGACTCTCTAAGTGTCTCTCCAGAGACACCCATAGGTTTATAAAATCCTCTGTTAAAAAGGTGACGCATTGTAATATACATGCGTTCTATAGCGCTGCTGCTCTCTTGGGCTCTTGTACGGCCTTGTGTTTTGTTTGTGCTCATAATTGGGGATAAAGGTACTTAATAGAACTTGACCATGGTAATTTCATCGCCAGCTTACCTATTAAATACTATTTTGATTGCAATAGATCGGCAATCTTTCGATCGTTTGAAAGACGTGGAATTTTATTTTGACCACCTAACTTTCCTTGTGATTTCATGTAATTATTAAAGCCATCTTTTACCACCTTCGTGATTTTTAATGGCTGGAGTACCTTTCCTGTGATTAAGTCAAGGTAGTATGAGTTTTGAGCTTGTAGTGAGGAATCTAACGCTTTCGCGAAAGCGTGTAAATCACCACTCCCCTCATTTTCAAATTCTATAAACCACTCATGATAAGGTAACCCATCTTGTGGCGCCACCTGCGGAGCTACGGTAAACTCGGTCACTTTAATATCTGTTCCTGCAGAGGCTTCAAGCATGGCCTGCTCTACTTCCTTACCTATCACATGCTCTCCAAAAGCCGAAATAAAGTGCTTGATTCTCCCAGAAACCATAATACGATACGGCTTGAGACTCGTAAACATCACGGTATCTCCTATGTTATAAGCCCATAGTCCTGCTGTGGTAGAGATAATCATCACATAATTTACGTCAAGAGCTACATCCTTAAGCGTTATTCTCGTTGGGTTTTCATTAAAAAACTCATCTGCTTTTACAAACTCGTAAAAGATACCATTGTCTAGTTGCAACAGCATTCCTTTCTCTGTCTGTGAATCTTGGAAGGCAAAAAACCCTTCACTCGCTGGATATAACTCAATGCTATCTACGCTTCTACCTATAAGATCTTCTAGCTTGCGACGGTAAGGTTCATAATTTACACCTCCGTACACAAACAACTGATAGTTTTTAAAGAGTTCTCCCACCGTTTTACCACTCTTCTGGATAAGGCGCTCATAATACATCTGTACCCAGGGAGGAATCCCTCCTATAAGCGTCATATCTTGGTCTATTGTTTCGGCTACGATAGCATCTACTTTTTGCTCCCAGTCGTCTATACAATTAGTCTCAAGACTAGGAAGCCTATTCTTCTGTAGGTAATTAGGCACATAGTGTGCGACAATACCAGAAAGGCGGCCTAGTTTGATGCCATTCTTTTCGGTCATCTCTGGGCTTCCTTGTAAAAAAATCATCTTACCATCTACAAAGTCTGTATTACCAGTCTCTGCGATGTAAGAAAGAATAGCATTGCGCGCACTGTTAGGATGCGTTTTCATGCTATCCTTAGTAAGCGGAATGTACTTTACTCCAGAAGTAGTTCCAGAAGTTTTTGCAAAGTAAAGAGGTTTACCTGGCCAGAGTATATCTGGTTCTCCAGCAACCATTTTATCTACATAGTAGCGCAGGTCTTCATAATCCCTAATAGGCACCTGCTTTACAAAATCTGCATGTGACTTTATTGTGTCAAAACGGTGATCATTACCAAAGGTTGTATACTGAGCAGCATCTATAAGACTCTTAAAAACCTTGTTCTGAGTCTCAATAGGATTATCTGCCCATTTTTTTATACTTCGCTGTATGTACGATGCAAAAATTTTTGCTCCAAAAGACTTTATCGACATTAGTTAAAATCTATAAAATTAGTCGGATTTATAGGGTACCCATTACTCCACAACTCAAAATGTAAGTGTGATCCAGTACTATACTCACCTGTATTACCCACCGTGGCAATAACTTCTCCTGCTTGTACTAAGGCTCCTTGTGACTTATTGAGAGAAGCATTGTGTTTATATACGGTAATAAGGTTCTTACCATGATTGATGATAAGTACATGACCTGTCTCTGCAGTCCACTCGGCAAAAATCACAGTTCCATCTGCTGCTGCTTTTACAGGAGCATCTTTTACCGTTACAATGTCTACTGCAAAGTGTTTTTGACTAGCATTGTATGCAGATGATATGGTTCCTTTTACTGGAGGAAACAGTGAGAAATCTGTATCCTCAATAGCTTTATCAAACACATTGTACTTGTCTTCCTGCTCTACTGTTTGCCTTAGTAAGCTATCTTCTCTACTAGGAAGCACGTAGATTTCTTCATCATTAAATACGGCATCGCGTATAGAATCTCTATCAAATTCTAGCTCTTCTACATCACCACTCAATACTCTACGTATAGAAGAGTAGTATTGCTCATTTACTCTAATTGCATTTTCTATAGAGTCCGTTTTTGCAACGAGTAGCGTCGCATTGCGTTTGAGTTTTGTGCTTGAGTAACCAGGAATATATTCCCTTAATGGTGTAAATGCGATAAGTAAAGTGGTAAGTGCAATAAGAATAATAGCAGATATACCTACTAGAATAAACACATTGAGTCGTGTGAGTTTAAAAGAAATACGCTCCTCAAAAGTATCTTCATTGAGAATAACTAAGCGATACTTGTGCAGTAGCTTTTTTGCAATCTTTTTTTTCTTCTCTTTTTTTTCTGCCATTTGAGATACAAATATACTTTTTAGATATGAGATAATTGATGTCTTTACGCTTTCGCGAAAATTGGATTGCGAGAACCACTCAAAGTCAATTAAGTCCTTTTTATGACTTTAACGCTCGTATGTCTGTTTTCTTACTATCTTTGTTTTTCTAAAACAGATGAAGATGAATTTTTTAGCAATATTTTTAGGAATGGTAGGCCCTTGGCAAATAGGTCTTATTGTATTAGTTGTTTTATTACTTTTTGGAGGTAAGAAAATCCCTGAAATGATGCGCGGCTTAGGTGGCGGTATCAAAGAATTTAAGAAAGCGTCTAAGGACGAAGAAGACGATATGATAGAAGAGAAGAAGTAATACTCGCTCTTTCTTATATAGAAAAACCGCATAGCTCTTTGAGTTATGCGGTTTTTTTGTTTTTAAAAATTAAGGCTAGAGTATCAGTCAAAAAGTGACTCCCTATTCTAAAGAGTGAAATTTTTAAAGTTTAAAAATTTAATCACATCTATTCTACTAAATTAATTACCCTACCTCAACCTAGCACTTTTCAAGATACTCTCAAGCTCAAACATATTATCACGCTGGTCTTGTGATGGGGAGAATATAAAACCTTCTAATATCAAGTATCTTCCATTTTTTTCATCTCTTACAGCATAGTTTACAAAAGGTCCAGCCATATAACGACCGTCTACTTCCCATGTTCCTTTAGTCTCATAAGCTAGTTTTCCATCTATCTCTGTTTCTTGTAAGTATGGTGAGAAAGCACGTTCTGTAATAAAGCGACCGTCATCTACTGGTATTTTCTTTCCACCTATAGAATCACGCATGCGTATAATGTTCTTGATTGTTAAGGTATCCTTATCAATTGCTTCTAGCGGCACTTCATATACCGTTATGTTCATGTTACCGCTGCGCTTAAGCTCTTTGCGCATCCAGAAGAAATCTGATTTCTGTTCTGCATATCGATAAGCATTAGGAAAGTTAAGTTTTACTCCAAATACTTTTTGTAATGAATCTGTTTTCTTCAATGCCTTTTTAATTCGACTTTGGTTTGCAACAAGCTCTTGTTCTTTAAAAGCAGTTACAATACGTTCCTCATTATCAATAATAAGGTTTGCAATTTGTGTCTGGCTTCTTCCAGTAACAATTATTCCTGTCTGTGGGCGTGCATACTTATCTTTTACAATAGTTAAAGAAGCACTATCTGCTGGTTTTATTTGCAAATAAATTCTATTCTTAAGTAAGAAATCACTGAAAGCCTCTGGCGGAATCTGATCTATAGAAAACTTAGGCTCCTCACGTGGTAATCCATACACCGGATCTGCCAGCACGTCGCGTAGCGCGTCTCCTATAGCTCCTTGCCATTGCGCTTTAGTCACAATCACCTTAACGTTGTTAATATTACCTACAGACTGGCTTAAAATGCGTTTACCGTCATTATCCCCACAAGAAAAAAGTAAGGATGCTGTTACTATACTTAAAAATATTCTTTTTATCATATTGCTATTATTAATGATTAACATCCAGACATCACAAGGACCGTGGTGTAATCTATATCTCTCTTAATTGTAAAAAAACCTCCTAGTATATTGTCGGTTGGTCTGTATTCTGTAAGGTCAAAGTTCCAATGATTCTGACCATAATCTCCAAAAATCTTATTAACCGACTCCACCCACAACAGCACAGATTCTCTATTAGGGTTTGCTATGGTGAGCACTTCTCCAGTTGCAAGTGCTGCGTCGCCACAATTGCGTTTTGTATAAACGATTCCATTTTCAAAAGTTTGTGTAAATCCGCAATCTCCGCCACCATTAGGTGGAAGAATTTCCTTGTCTGAAATGGCATTATAATTATCTATCAAGTACGTGTAAACAGGATTTTTTATAATACCTTTTTCATTTTCCTCACTATTTACTACGGTATAAGCCGCAGCATCATACGGTTTAAGGGTTACTTCCTGTGCAGCAAGTACTGCTGTAAAGCATAAGCTTAATGAAAGAAGTAACTTTTTCATGATTGATTTATTTAGAAACACGTAGTTTCATTCCTGGCTTTAGTTTACTACTGCTAATATCATTCCAAACTTTAATATTATCAATGCTTACTCCAGGAAACTTATTTGCAATTTTCCAGAGTGAGTCACCATTTTGAACAGTATATGTTTTCTTTCCCTTTAATGAAACAGTTTTTGAGCTACTACTTGTACTGCTATTGGTAACAGGTTTTCTTGGATAAATAGTTAATCGCTGCCCTATTTTAAGAGCATTTGATCGTAGGTTATTCCACTTCTTGATTTGGCTTACACCTACTCCGTATTTGCTTGCTATCTTTCCTAGGTAATCACCGCTACGCACTCGGTATCTCACCTGAGAGCTTGCTGTAAGTACTTCTGGTAATGGTTTTTCTCGTTTGTCAAGTTCAGCTTTCGCGAAAGCGTAAATAGCCTGTTCATTTTGTACAAATTTACCCACACTCTCGATAGGAAGTCGCACGTAATATTTCTTGTCCTTTACCACTGGAATAATATCCAATTTATACTGTGGATTTAGAAATTGAACAATCTCCAAAGGAATTCCCACGATACTAGAAACCTGATCTAGCGCGATGCTTTGTTTTATGTGAATGGTATCTGTGGCAAAGTAGTTTATAGGTGCTTTTTCTGGGGTATAGCCATGCTCATCTGCATATTCAAAAAGATACATGGTGGCTAGAAACGCAGGTACATAACCAGCGGTTTCTCTAGGTAAATTCTTTCTAATATTCCAGTAATTTGTAGCACCTCCAGAGCGTCTTATTGCTTTAGAAACATTTCCGGGACCAGAGTTATAAGATGCTAGTGCAAGATCCCAGTCTCCATGAATGTCATAGAGTTGTGATAGGTAAGCACAAGCAGCCTCTGTTGCTGCAATAGGATCCATGCGATCATCTACATAGCTGTTTACCTCAAGGTTAAACATTTTACCCGTTGCAAACATAAATTGCCATAACCCTGTTGCTCCTACTCTAGATTTTGCTCTTGGACGCAGTGCACTTTCTACAATGGCGAGATATTTCATCTCTAGAGGGATGTCATACTTATCGAGACGCTCCTCAAACATAGGGAAGTAAAACTGGCTCACGGCCATAAGTTTCTCCATAGCTGGTTTGTGACGCTTTAAGTAACGATTGATCACGCTTTCTAGCGACGGGTTATACTCCACGTTAAATGGAGTACGCGCATTTATTTCGGCAAGGCGTTTTTTTAGTGTGTCTGTAGGAAGTTCTAGGTTTACTTCAGGCTGGTACGTGTGACTTTCACGTATATTATTTATAGAATCAAATAGATCCATTCTTGCCAGTTCCTTACGCCAGCGCATATCTATAAGTGCTGCCTGAGGGTTATCTGGTAAGTTGAACGTTATAGAATCTCTTACTTGTGTATCTAGTAATACTTGAGGTAAATCTTGAGAGATTGTATTGGTAATGACAGTATCTACTACTTTGATAGTATCTCTTTGGAGTGCCGGTTTTTTATCTTCTTTGATAACCGGAGCTTTCTGTTTATAAGCCTCATATGAGAGGGTGTCTTGCGCTTTCGCGAAAGCGGAAAACAAGAGTATAGAAGCTACTAGGGATATTTTAAAATTATGTTGCATTTGAGTCATAGTCAAGGAACGAAAGATACGGGAAAATCGTATGGTTTTAAAGAGAGGAAATATAACTTCTAGCCAGCACAACTTCTGTTAGGTATATAAATAATAAGACCACCTCTTGAGGTGGTCTTATGCATTGATGTTTTATTAATTATTCTTGTATAGCAGCTATACCTGGTAGTGTTTTACCTTCTAGCATCTCAAGCATTGCGCCGCCTCCAGTAGATACGTAGCTTACTTTTGTATCAAAACCAAATTGCTTTACAGCCGCAACACTATCTCCTCCACCTACAAGTGAGAACGCGCCATCCTTTGTAGCTGCAGCAATACTATGACCAAGTGCAATAGTTCCTCCTGCAAATGTTTCCATCTCAAAAACTCCTAATGGTCCATTCCATAAAATAGTTTTTGCACGCTTTGCTACTTCGTCAAAAAGTTCGCGAGATTTTGGTCCAGCGTCAAGGCCTTGCCATCCATCTTCGATACTCATGATATCGCACACCTTTGTGTTTGCATCATTTGAGAAATCATCTGCAGCAATAACATCTACTGGTATGTGAATTTGTACTCCTTTTTCTTTGGCTTGTTTAAGAATATCGAGCGCAAGCTCCATTTTATCATCTTCACAAATAGAGTCTCCTATGGTACCTCCTTGTGCTTTAATGAAGGTAAAAGCCATACCTCCACCTATAATCATCTCATCTACTTTATCTAGGATATTCTCAATAACCGTAATTTTTGAAGATACTTTAGACCCACCAAGAATAGCTAGTACTGGCTTCTCACTGTTATTAAGCACGCGATCAAGACTCTCTATTTCTTTGGCTAGTAAATAACCATAGCATTTTGCTTCAGGAAAGAATTGAGCAATGATAGTAGTAGAAGCATGCGCACGGTGTGCGGTACCAAAGGCATCATTTACATAAATATCTCCTAGCTCACTTAATTGCTTTGCAAAGTCTACATCACCAGCTGTTTCTTCGCTGTAGTAACGAAGGTTTTCTAGTAGTAATATTTTACCCATTTCAAGGTTAGATGCAGCCTCTGTGGCTTTTGCACCTACACAATCCTCCACAAAGTTTACTTCTACACCAATGACTTCAGAAACTGTTTTACAAATCTGAGAGAGAGAAAACTCCTCTTCTTTGTTTTTAGGTCGACCTAAATGAGACATAAGGATAGCAGATCCTCCATCTTCTAATACTTTCAAGATTGTAGGTTTTGCAGCCTCAATTCTTGTAGTATCGGTAACATTACCATTCTCATCAAGGGGAACATTAAAATCTACGCGAATTAATGCTTTCTTATTCTCAAAATTAAAGTCGTCTACTGTGATCATTTTCATTGGTTTTGCTAACAAATATAATAGATACAGAGGATAAAAAATGCAGTGATTCCTTTATATTTGACGCTATGCTGTTTTCAAACGTTATCGGGCAAGATTTTATTAAAAATCATCTCACAACAAGTGTTGATGCAGGGCGTATTGCTCATGCTCAACTTTTTATAGGTTTATCTGGCACAGGGGTTTTACCCATGGCTATTGCTTATGCACAATATATTTTATGTAATAACGCTCAAGGCGAAAATGAGGGAGGATCTCAAGCTTGTAATTTAAAGTTTGAGCACTTATCGCATCCGGATTTGCACTTTGCTTTTCCTGTAGCAACTACTCCCGAAGTAAAAAGCCATCCTGTCTCTAATAATTTTATGAGAGAGTGGTGCTCGTTTATTACAGAAAACCCATATGGAGATCTCTTTGAATGGCACCAGCATCTTGGTATTGAAAAAAAACAAGGACAGATAGGTGTAGATGAAGCTTCTGAAATTAATAAAGCTCTCGCTTTAAAGTCATATGAAGGTGGTTATAAAGTAATGATCATTTGGGCAGTTGATAAAATGAATACTGCTGGATCAAATAAACTTCTCAAACTACTAGAGGAGCCACCAGCAAAAACTTTATTTATTCTCATTTCTGAAAATGAGGATAGCATTATAGACACGATAAAGTCAAGATGCCAAGTATTGCATTTCCCAAGATTAAGCGAACCACAAATTGCCGATGCTTTAATTACTCATCATAAAACTCCAGATGCTGAAGCTCATAAAATAGCTCATCAAGCACAAGGAGATTACCAGCAAGCGATGCATTTATTGCATCACGATGGTGACGATATTCAGTTTGAAAAATGGTTTGTTACTTGGGTGCGTACAGCCTTCCAAGCAAAGGGTAAAAAAGAGGCCGTTTTAGGACTCATGGAGTGGAGCGAAATCATAGCAAAATCTGGCCGTGAAACACAGAAAAATTTTCTTGCATACTGTGTTCAATTTTTCCGTCAAGCTTTGCTTAAAAATTACAAAGCAAATGATCTTGTTTTTATGGAAACAGAGACCGGTTTTGATCTCTCAAAATTTGCTCCATTTGTTCACAATAATAATATATTTCCTATTGTAGAAGCCATTCAAGAGGCTTCGTATCACATAGAACGCAATGGAAATGCTAAGATTATCATGACAGACCTTTCTATAAAATTAACTCGATTTTTACATCGTAAGAGTTGATTATATCAAATAGTTAGCTCTATATTTAGTTCTATCTAAATATATTTTTAGATAAATAATCAATAGTGTACGCTATCTATATACTCAGATGACCTCAGATCTTTCACTAAACGAGAACATTTAAAGACTCTATAATCTACAAGTACAATTTCTACCCCGCTAAGCAGTACCATTTGGTTAGTGGAATCTTATTTAAATAAGCTTGATTATCTTGATGAAAAGTACGTAGATTTTACGGCGCTATCTAGTCATTTATTGATGAGAAAAATCATCAAAATTAGGCATAAAAAAAGCGATGATTTCTCATCGCTTATAAAGCTATTTTAAAGACTAGAATTTAGTCTTCTTTTGGAGCATATTCTCCGTTCATTTCTGTAAGAATTGCTTCCGTAAGATTTAACTCATCTTTACCATAAAGAACACTTCCAGCATCGTTAGATCCATAGATATAAGAGTACCCGTTTGTCTTTCCGTAAGCCTTTACTTTATCCTTCACTTTTGTAATAAGTGAGTCTATTACTTTCTGGCTTTCTACTTGTAGTTGACCTATTCTTGCTTGGCGTTCTTGTTGTAATTGTTGTGCCTCTGCTCCTAGTTCGTTATAAGTTTCTTCTTGTTTTTTACGTGACATAGACGGTCCGTTTTTTCTAAACAAGTCTTCTTTGATTTGGTAAGACTTAATCTTAAGCTCTAATTCGCCCATGATTTCGTCATTTTGCTTTGTAAAACGATCCTTTGCGCTTTTAAGCTCTGCATATTCTGTAAGCAACTCTTCAGTATCTACAAAACCTGTTTTCTCTGTTTGACAAGCTACAGCCATCATAGCCGTAACAAGTAGCATTCCTATTTTTTTCATTATGTTATTTTGATTATTTGATGCGAAAATAGGTAGAATCCATTAAAACTTAATTAAAATCATGTCTATTTCCATTTTGACTCTCAAATAAATATAAATAGACTTAAAGTCCTCGATAATTCACTAAAACTTGAATCTTTTGAAACCTACACTTAGAGAATTTATTGATAACGCTACAATTTAAAATAAAGGAGTTAATTCGTGAATAATAAATACGATATACTGAAAGCATTAAAATTAAAAGCAGAAATGAAATAATCAGGAAGATTGATAAACACATTATAGGGGATAGTAATCGTGTGATTTAAAAATGAAATTATTAATTGAAAATATTCCACGTGGAACATTTTACAACTAAATGCATTTTTAGCAGAAACTTTGAAAACCAAATTCTCAATCCCAGATTAAATATAAAAAGGTCAAAATTGATTGAAATAAGCCATCATAAGAAAAAGTAATGACCAAAAAGAGAATTAATAATAAAATCTTATTAAAAACGAAGCCTATAAACACTGTTTTTAAGCGGCTTCAGCATTAAGCAATATACATTTAAGGCATTCGTACTCATAAGCCCTTAAAAGCGCTTATTTGCAATTTAAGCGTGTTTTAGGACATAAATATGAGATGAATAACCTCCAGACTGCTTTGCTTTACGATTTGACTTTAATCCAGTTACAAATGCAGTGAAGAAATTCATTTTACCACTTTTATACTTTTCTGAAAGAAGACTCACATAATAGGAATCAAATTTCATAGGCAGTGTTTTTACTAATTGTAAATCTTGTTCTTCAAAAAGTCTTTTTATAGCAGTTTCTGAAAAATGGTATAAGTGCCTTGGCACATCAAAAGCTGCCCAATATGATTTATAATAACTAGCATCAAAAGATTCAAAATTAGGAACGGCAATAAATATAGTTCCATTTTTTGCTAGTTGGTTTTTCAACCATGCTATTTGCTCTTGTAAATCGTAAACATGTTCTAGTACATGCCACATAGTTATCACATCGTATAACTCCCCTCCTACCTCATCGATATTGTTATAAACATCGAGTTTTTTCTTTTCAGCAAGTTTTTTTGCTTTATCATTTGGTTCTACTCCTTTTACGTTCCATTTTCTTTTAAATAGAAATTCCAAAAAATCTCCAGTTCCAGCTCCTATGTCTAAAACAGAACCTAGGTCAGGATGAAAACTTTTCAGGAGTTTTTGCTTTCGCGAAAGCGTAATTCCTTTTATAGTTTGATATGCGATTTCAAATAAAGATCGTTTTCCATCTGTATGAGATATATAATCTTCACTTTCATAATATGAAGGAATCTTAGAAAGATCTGGCTTAGGATTTGTGAAATACATGTGGTATTTCTCATCATACTTTAGTGTAAATTCTTCCCCACTTACCGAATAATCTTTTACTTTAAAATCTTCTTTCATTAACTTTGTTTCACGTGGAACGTATAATATTTAAAAATTATCGCCCCATATAAATTAGCATTACACTTATGTCTGAAGGAGAAACTCCGCTCACTCTTGATGCTTGAGAAATTGTAGTTGGCCTAATTTTAGATAATTTTTCCCTAGCCTCAAAAGACAGAGACTTCAGTTTTGTATAATCAAAACCTTCTGGGATTTTAATGTTTTCTAATCGCTGTAGCTTGTCTGCATTTGCTTTTTCCTTTGCAATGTAACCAGCATACTTAACTTTAATTTCTGCTTGTTCTAATACGTCACGATCAAGATCTTTCTCCTCAATATAAGCAGCTACTTTCTCAAAACCTTTCATATCATCAAGCGTGATTTGAGGTCTAGAAAATACTTTAAACATTTTATCAGATTGTCTCATAGGAGAAGATCCTCTCTCCTCTAGAATATCATTTACTTCTTCAGGAAGGATACTTGTCTCTTCAAAAAACTTAACAAGATCATTAGATTCCGCCTGTTTCTTTTCCATTGTAACAAGACGTTCCTCAGAGGCTAAACCTACGGCGTTAGACATAGGTGTGAGGCGCTCATCTGCGTTATCTTGACGTAAGAGTGTTCTATATTCTGCACGGGACGTAAACATTCTATATGGCTCATCTGTGCCCTTTGTAATAAGATCATCTATAAGTACTCCTATGTATGCTTCATCTCTCTTAAGCATAAATGGATCTTTCTCATGAACCTTCAAGTGTGCATTCATCCCAGCCATTAATCCTTGGGATGCTGCCTCTTCATATCCTGTAGTACCATTAATTTGACCTGCAAAGTACAGTCCGCTCACTAGCTTAGTTTCTAACGTATGCTTTAACTGTGTAGGCGGAAAATAATCATACTCGATAGCATAACCTGGACGGAAGAATTTTACATTCTCAAAACCTGCTACAGACTTTAATGCCTTAAACTGGACATCTTCTGGCAAGGATGTAGAGAATCCATTTACATAGATCTCGCAGGTATTCCATCCTTCTGGTTCAATGAATAACTGATGTCTATCCTTATCTGCAAAGCGGTTAATCTTGTCTTCAATAGACGGACAATATCTTGGTCCAAGAGATTTAATTCTACCATTAAACATAGGAGAACGATCAAATCCTTCTCTCAAAATATCATGCACTTCCAACGAAGTATAACTCATATGACAAGGACGCTGATGTGTAAGCGGACTTGTTTCTTTACTATAACTAAACTTCTCTGGAACATCATCACCAGGTTGTATAATCATCCTGTCTCTTATACACATCTGACGCTGCCGACGAAGAGGATAGTGTAGAT